>JBAYRB010000009.1:0-14150 GCA_041676905.1 Spirosomataceae bacterium | reverse complement strand
GTTCAACGGGTTTGACCCCCAATTTTATTGCAGTCGGCATAAAGACGGCCAAATCGTTTACTAAGGAGAAGTCGATTCCCAATTGATATAGCTCCGGAAGTTCTTCGGGGGTAGCAGCGTAGAATAAATTGATTTTTACGCCATTATTTTTCAGTTGTTTAACGAGGGGCGACCGATCCTCTTCCACTTTGGGTCGAAGTAACTGAATGAAATCTGCCTTCATTTTAATCGTCTCCTCGACATACCGTGGGGTATCGGAACGGTAACGACCTTCGGCATTGCATATCTTGATATTAGGGACTTTTTCGCGAGCTCCTTTCGCTGCAAGTTCTGAACAGGTAATGAAGGCCTGGTGAAGTCGACCTTTTTCTTTGAGAATTGTCGCTGCTAATCCCCCTTCGTAGTCTGTTCCTTTTAAATGGCAATTAAGCCATACATTTATTGGCATAATGTCGAGCACTTCTTCGAAGGTAGGCACAGGGGTCCCTTTAAATTCGGGGCCTTTCTTGATACCCGCATCTAATTTTCGAATTTCCTCAAGAGTCATTTCAGCTATCTTACCACTACCATCTGTGGTGCGATCCACCGTAGCGTCGTGCATGATGACCAGCACACTGTCTTTCGTCAACTGTAGGTCAAATTCGATCATTTGAGCACCCAATCGTATGGCTTCTTTAAATGCGGGAAATGTGTTTTCCGGATGGGTATCCATGCATCCTCTGTGCGCACAAAGTCCGCGATCAGGCAGCTGGACCGTCTGTGCATGGAGCAGGGGGGTGCATAGGAATAGCAGGAGTGACAATTTTTTCATGGCTCTAACTGAAAAGTGCGACTATTTGGTAAAGGTTCAAGATAGGTTCGTTCTAATCAAATACAAGTAAGGTAATGGAAGTTATCCCTGATTATTCGAAGTCTTATCAAATTCTTGAATGGGAATACAGGTTTCGATTTTTGCGCAACGGGATTATCCTATTAATTTCACAAGTTTTAAAAAACTATAAATATGAGTCAT
Organism: Spirosomataceae bacterium; assembly: GCA_041676905.1. Taxonomy (GTDB): domain Bacteria; phylum Bacteroidota; class Bacteroidia; order Cytophagales; family Spirosomataceae; genus Ravibacter. The sequence goes on along the minus strand of JBAYRB010000009.1, from coordinate 13,138 downwards.
TCTGAATTAAGTATCATCAAAATTGGAGGTAATATTATCGATCATCCAGAGGAGCTGAAGAGTTTTTTGGGGAATTTTTCCAAGTTAGGGGGGCATAAAATTTTAGTTCATGGTGGTGGAAAGGTGGCAACTCAGATGGCTTCACGTTTGGGGGTTTCCACGCAAATGGTAGAGGGTCGCCGGATTACCGACTTACCTATGCTAGAGGTTGTAACCATGGTATACGGTGGATTAGTGAATAAAAATATAGTGGCATCGCTCCAAGCTATAGGGGTGAATGCGCTAGGTCTTACGGGTGCAGATGGGGGTATCATCCGGGCTGAAAAGCGTCCGGTTAAAACGATCGATTACGGGTACGTGGGGGATATAAAAGCCGTTAACAGTGATATTCTGGCCGGATTCTTAGCTCAAAGCCTAGTACCGGTTATTGCTCCACTTTCCTATTCCATGGAAGGAAGTTTACTAAATACCAATGCTGACACCATTGCCTCTGTGATCGCGGTTGCCCTAGCCGGAAAATATAAAGTTTCGTTAGTTTATTGTTTCGAAAAAGATGGGGTGTTGTCTAATCCCGAGGACGACAGCAGCGTTATTCCACAGCTAACTCCCTTGGAGTATGCGTCCTACAAGGAAACCGGAACGATCAACAAAGGAATGATTCCCAAATTAGACAATGCTTTTGATGCGCTTCGATCGGGGGTAGACCGCGTGGTGGTTTGCCATGCCCGGGAAGTTCTGAGTGCAGTAAAAGGGGATAAGGGCACACAGATTAGGTTGTAAAACAAAAAGCCCTTTTTGAGCATACATCAAAAAAGGCTTTTTGTGCTTAGTTGACTTTCAATTATTCATAACCAGGATTTTGAGGCAGGAGATTGGGGTTTCTCAAGATTTCAACCGCAGGTATCGGCCATATTTTGTATCGGGGGTCTGTAATACCCAGTTCACTTCCAATGCGATCCGTTCTGACCAGGTCAAACCAGGAATGACCTTCATAGGACAATTCCAATCTTCTCTCCTTATACTAACGGGTTCTAAAGGTAGCGATATCGGGGACGTCGGACTCGGTAAGTTCGGCTAGTCCGGCTCGAGTGCGAATTTGGTTGAGCAGCCCTAAAGCGTTGGAGTTGGGATATGAAATCTCTGCTAGCGCTTCAGCTTTAGACAGGATGACTTCAGCTAATCGGAAAATGATAAAGTTATCATCCCGAGACACCCGTCGTGTGTATTTTTTGACATATTCTTCTCCATCGGCAAACCCGAAAGTGGCATCTTTACGAAGATCGCCCTCTTCATATTGAGCTACGATGTCGGGATGTACCTGAATCATGCGTGTACCTCCTAAGGACGGAGGAAGATAGGTTCCCGCAATGGTATTAGGGGTCAAATTGTCGTATTGTAATTCCCAAATTGATTCATCTGCGTTTTTATCTTCAAACAGCGCGGCATAAGTATTGTTTAGGGAGCTCTTTTTGGCAAGAATTAAATCGGCAGCTGAAACCACTTTGTCATATTCTTTGCGAAACAGATAAATACGCACGGCAAGTGCTTGTGCAGCTGCTTTTGTGACTCTGCCTTTCGTTTGAAGTACGTTGCTGTATGACTCCGGTAAATCCCTTAAGGCGATTTCCAAATCTGCGAAAACTTGAGCATATACTTCATTTACGTTATTTCTTGGGACCTGTAAAGAAGGTAAATCTGGAGATGCGGTAGGTTCTGTGATCAGCGGAACATCGTTGAAATAGCGGATCAAGTTAAAATAGGCATGTGCACGGAGCATGTGTGCTTCTGCTAATATTTGTGCTTTAGTGGTGGAAGAAAAGGATTGATCCTCTATCGCAGGAACCCGTGCGATGATGGTGTTTACCCTGTTAATGATCACATAATTTTGCGACCATAGTTGGTTATAATAACCATTATCGTCTAAGAACTGCAGGTTGTTTATTTGTTCAAATTGACGGTTTAGCGCGTTTCCCCTTACATTTTTCGTAGGTAATTCAGCCATTACCATGTAATTGAAGCCATTGTCAAGAACAGCGCGGTATGCACCAATTATGGCTGCTTGTGCGTCGGCACCCTTCGTAAACAATTGTTGGTTTGATACGGAGTCAATAGGCTCTTGATCGATAACATTACATGCTCCGAGAAAAAGCGTGATGCCGGATAGATATAGGTATTTAAGATATTTCATATTTGTCTTTGCTTGTGCTTCTTGAACAAAACTTAAACCAATCGTTAAAAAGCAATATTGAGGCCGATGGTGTAGGACTTCACCTGTGGATAGGCATTCATATCGAAACCAAATTGAGCATCGTTCCCGTAGGAGTTTACTTCTGGGTCGAAGCCGGTGTATTTGGTAAAAGTGAATAAGTTTTGTCCTACCACATAAATGCGAAGATTTTGTACACCGATTTGTTTCAACTTATCTGTTCTAAGCGTATAACCTAAATTGATGGACTTGATTTTCAAGAAAGAGCCATCTTCATGTACGCGGTCGGAAACCGAGCCATTTCGTGTAGGATCGCCCCAGGCAGCTCTGTGTAGCCATGTTTCATCCCCCGGTTTTCTCCATCTGTCCTTTGAATCGGTAAATGAATTAAACCAGGTATGCATTCTACCGTAGGAATACTTGGGATGGTTAAAAATCGTGTTTCCATAGACGAAATGCATGAAAATGCTTGCATCGAAATTTTTATAGGTCAGGGTATTGGTCATACCTCCCGTAAATTTCGGTTGAGCGCTGTTTAATACCGTATTGTCCGTCGTGGTAGATGGGTAAGGATCGTTTCCATTTCCGTCGACGTCTTCAAAGTCGTAGTTACCTGTTTGGGGATTTACCCTTATAATTCTCCAACCAAACAGTGTTCCCAGGGGGTATCCCACTTTCAGAACGGAAGCATAGCCATTGAAGCCGAGAGGACGGTCGTCGCCATCGGGGAGACTGGTAACTTTGTTTCGATTGAATGCGATGTTAAAATCAGTTCTCCAGGTAAAGTGATCGGTGGCAAAATTAGTGGATCCCAACTGGAATTCTACCCCCTTATTTTCAACATTCCCAACGTTTTGAATGGAGCTGGAAAACCCGGATGAGGTGGGTAGAAGTACTTCAAGTAGTAGGCCATGGGTTTTTTTGACGTAATAATCGAAGGTAAAGTTCAGGCGGTTGCCTAAAAAGCGCAGATCCAGACCGGCGTTAGTTTGCTCGGTGGTTTCCCAGGTTAGGTTGGGGTTTTCGAGCTGCACCGGAGCAAGCCCGCTAAGCCCTAGGTAGTTGTATCCACCTCTTGAAAGTCCTCTTGACGTAAAATTACCGATTTCCTGATTACCCGTTCTTCCCCAGCTTACCCTGATTTTGGCATCATCCAACCATTTCACGTCATCCATAAACTCCATGCGATCGATGCGATAGGAGCCTGAAACGGAAGGGAAAGTCCCATATTTGTTGTTGACCGCAAATCGTGATGAGCCATCAATCCGGAAACTTGCTGCTAGATTTAATTTATTGTCGAAGGTGTAGTTTATCCGGCTGAAATAAGATTCGAGTCCCCAGCTACTTCCGGCTGAACTCGAGTTCCTCACCGAGGCTGATTCCAACGTAGAGATGGATTCCAACGCAAAGTTTGTCCCCGAAGCCGTGGTTCGGGTCATACGTGACTCCTGTTGCGAATAACCTAATAGTACATTGATTCGATGTTTGTTGCCCAAGGTAGTCGCATAATTAAGGGTATTTTCATTAATCCATCCGCGGTCCTGGGTAAAGGAATTCGTTCCGGATCCATTGGTACTTCTACCTTCATAGGTGAGGTTATTAGGGGGAATAAACAAGACTTCATCCAAACTCAAATAGTCAATACCCAATGACGATCTCAGATTCAAACCATCGAAAAGTTCTAAATTTAGAAAGACGTTACCTATTGCTCGGTTATTAAAAGCGTAGTTGGTGATTTCTTGGGCCATCAAAGCTGGGTTATTGCTCGTAGCAATGTAGGGGTCATTTGGGTTTAGCGTTCCGTCTTCCAGGTACAGTGGTACAGCAGGGGATTTAATGATGGCAGCGGATACGATTCCGGAGTTTGATCCGGCGTCGATCCGATCCGTTTTAGAGCGACTGAGGGTTAGGTTTAATCCCGCATTTAGACGACTATTAATAGTTTGATCTAAGTTAATTCTAAAATTTCCACGTTTGTAACCACTTCCTATTACGACCCCGGTTTGATCAAAGAAATTTCCTGAAACCATATACTGGGTTTTTTCACTACCTCCCGACATGGATAGGTCATAGCTTTGAATACCGGCAGTACGGAAGATTACATCTTGCCAATCGGTGGACGGTAATGAAGATGGATCATCAAAGTAGGGTGCCATGCCTACGTTTGTACGCGCTTCATTGACCAGTTCACCCCAACCGGGGCCATCGAGTAAGGGGAGTCGTTTAGTTTCTTTTTGTAGCCCCCAATACGAGTTGAAGGTGATCCTAGGTGCGCCTGCTTTGCCTCGTTTCGTGGTAATTAGTATAACGCCATTCGAAGCCCTGGATCCATAAATGGCGGCAGCAGCAGCGTCTTTCAGTACTTCCATCGATTCTATGTCGCTAGGACTTAAAGAAGCTAAAGGGTTTTCTTCGACTGCATTTCCCCGGGCAGCTGAGTAAGAACCGGTATTAATCGGAACCCCATCAATGACATAAAGCGGATCGTTGCCTCCCGTAATAGAGCTGGCGCCCCGAATCCGCACGGTCGATCGCCCACCCGGTGTACCCGTGTTTTGGGTGACATTGACACCACTCAGACGACCTTGAAGGACTTGTTCAGGACCGGCAATGGGCAGTTCTGCGATTTTTTGATCGGCGACGGAAAGCGATGCAATGGAAGACGAAATATCACCACGGGATTGGGAACCGTAACCGATGACCACAACCTCATCAAGGGATTTTTGATCTACCTTCAGAGCAATGTCGATTACGGACCGGTTTCCGACCACAGTTTCCTCCGTAATAAATCCAACAAAAGAATAAACCAACACGCTGTTCTCGTCCGGGACGACGATGGTATAAGTTCCATCACTAGCTGAAATGGTCCCTTGTTGCGTACCTTTTACCATGATACTTACTCCGGGAAGCGCTTCACCATTTTCATCATTGACCCGCCCTCGTATCGTACGATCTACGATATCAGGTACCATTTCGATTTGCATCGCATCGGAAAGAGGGGAATTCTCTCTTTCCTCAACACTAAGGAGTATCCTATTTCGGACGATACGGTAGGTTACTTTATCAGGGCTAAACAACGCATCCAAGGTTTCAGCCATACTTTGATTGTGGACACGAAGCGTCACTTTTTTCTTGAGTGGCACTAACCTTGACGTATATACGAATTTGATGCCCGCCTGGGACTCCAATTCATTGAGCGCAGTCTTAATTTCCGTGTCAACAAATTCGACAGTGACAGGTTTCATTAGCAACTCCTGAGCACCCACGTTATAACTACCATAGGTATAGATAGTTGTGGTGAGGATTATTGCGAGTTGTATTGCTGAAATCTTCATAATAGTGCCTAACAGGGCTATGAATTTTCTTTCTTTTTCCATTCTTTTGTCTTGTTAGATCTTGGTGATTTGACAAATTTCTCCTCTCCATCTTCTTGCCAATCGAAGAGATGTTAAAGTGGGGATTCCGCCGGGGGTGTCGCTACCATCCCCGGTTTTTTTTCATACTTGTAAAATGGGTTAGTTACATAGGCATTAGATTTAGGTTTTTACGTTCTACTTTTTTTGCGGGACCACAGCCCCCTCCCGAGAGAAGTATGGCACTCCCAGTAATCTCATATTCTGCATTCAAAACAGCTCCAATGATTTCGATTTTACCATACAGGTTGTCAGAGGTCAAATCAGCGGTCACCGGACAATCCAGCATTTCATCGTTACTTAGCGTGATTTCCACACCATAAGCTTTCTCGAGTTTTGCCAACACTTCCGACAGGGGCGTCTCATCAAAATCAAAGGCACCTGGTTTTAGGAATTCTTCCCGGTTGGACACCAAAACTGGGTTGGCCACCAAACCGGTAACGTAGAGCTCACTATTTTCAAAGAATGTAACTTTCTTATTCGGTGTTAATATCACGCGGTTTTCCCGATCAGTCGAACCCTGGTTACGCTCTCGAGGCTTATTCCGCTCCACCATCACTTTCCCTGTCATGACAGCTACCTCTGTACCCCCCGTTTCGGCAATCGATCGGATACTAAAACTCGTCCCCAAAACACGGGTTACCACCGCCCCCGAATAAACAAGAAAGGGACGGTCCGAGTCTTTTACGACATCGAAAAATCCGCTCCCCAGTAAGTGTACCGTGCGTCGTGTCGATTCAAATGGATGTAGATAACGTAACCTAGCACCGGGTTCCAACACCACCTTGCTACCATCCGGTAAAAAGACTTCTAAAGGCGTAGGGGAAGTATTAGTTCTTTCTTTCCACTGGGATGCATTCGTTGCAATTTCGGGTGCTACATAATTAGCGTTAGTGCTGTTAAATAATAAGTAGAACGACAAGGACAGAGTACCAATCAGGCCAATTCCAGCTGCTACCCGCCAGTAGGATTTTCTCCACCTTGCTTGTCGGTGAGCCAACTTTCCCTTGCCTTCAACCACCTCCTTCCCGTAAATAATCCCAGACCAAATCCGATCTTTGATTTCTTCTTTGGAATGCGTTTCCTTGGGGTCTTTTTGTATGGTGTGAAACCAAACATCCATCGCCTCACGTACCCTTCCCTTCAAGGTTCCCTCTCTATATCTCTTCAATAATTTGATAAACCCCCGTGTAAGCATACTTTGATTCTAGTCTACCTATAAGTCGAATGCCACAGCAGTATACCGCAACTTGTTATGATAAAAATTAGAAAAATCATATTATTGCCGGATAAATGATTTAAAATAATTCGAAATATTCAATATCTAGGAAAGGGGGGTACAGCCTAATTAGTGGTAATAGTGCCGGGCGTGTTAATGTGTGACCAAGGATAGTAACCCAGAAACGGTTCCCATATTATGATGGTAGGTGTGTTTCTATTGCTTCAATCAATATTTAATACGGCTCTACATAACTAAAAGCATAGTAAAAAGTGAATTTGATTTCCTGATTGGGGGAGGTCAATTACTTCAAAAATCAATTGATATATTGCTAAGAAACAATCGGGGAGGCACGAATCAATAGCACAGTATCAAGGCTAGCAACATAAGAAAGTCTTTCAGATACGCTTTCATAGCCCGTAATGCCAGTGTGATATGGTATTCAACGGTACGGGTTGGAATCTGGAGCAATTGTGAAATTTCTCCGGCGCTCATTTGCTCAAGGCGATTGAGTCTAAAAATTTCACTCGTTTTTTCGGGGAGGACATTTAAGCCTTCCAAGATCGCATCGTATAGTTCTTTGTACGCAAATTGCTCTTCTTCATCAAGTATTTGACTTTCAGAATACCGGATAGCTCCTGCCGAATCTTCGTGGTATTTCCGGACTAAACCAGCTCTGATTACATCGATGATTCGGTTTTTTGCGGCGCGGAATAAATAGGCGTCTAAGCGATCGATCAAGAGGTTTTCCCTACGCTTCCACAAGTCGATAAAGATATCCTGAACAATCTCTTCGGCAGTTTCCTGATATTCAACTTTGCCCACCGTATAATCGTACAAGCGCCCCCAGTAGCGGTCGTAGAGTGTACGGAAAGCAAGGTCATCGCTTTCGGCCAGATGTCGCAGTAACTCTGCATCCGTTAGGGTTGTACTCTGCATTAGAAGGAGATGGTTTGTACAACAATTGAGCGTATTTGTTCCAATTACAAGGTAATTAAAAATTTGGCGAAAAGGTAAATATTGTCTGGATAATAAAAAGGAAATTTTAAAAATGACTTATAAGTGTTGGGTAAAGAGCTGCTGTGCAATACGCTTTTATTTGCGATTTAATAATTCTACTTTAGCTCAATAAGTGATTAGTGCAGGGGGTATTGAAAGGGGGGAAAGTGGATTTTAATAGGCGTATGGGGGCAGAAAGCATCAAGTAATTATGAATAATAGAAGATCATTTCTTAAGAAAAGTGTAGCTCTGGGTTTGGGAGCCTTTGGAGTTGACAGTATTTTCAATCAACTGCACGCAGAATCGTTCTTAGAAGCCGAAAAGCTCTGGGACGAAGCTGACGACACGAACGAGGCCTATTGGAAGGTCATCCAGGATGCTTATACAGCCAGCAAGAGCGATATCATCATCCTCAATAACGGCGGGGTTTCACCTTCCCCGGTTGCAGTGCAGGTAGCACTGGAAAAATACAATCTTCAGGCAGCTCAGGGTCCGTCTTACTACATGTGGCGTATCATGGACAAGGGACGTGAGCCGCTGCGGGAGCGGCTGGCAAACCTGGCGGGGACTGATCCCGAAGAAATCGCCATTAACCGCAATGCCACCGAAGCTTTAAATACAATCATTTTCGGTTTGCCTCTGGAAAAGGGCGATGAAGTGATTGGTACACTTCAAGACTATCCCAATATGATTCAAGCTTGGAAACAGCGACAGCTTCGGGAGGGTATTGTTTACAAGCAATTATCATTTGATTTTCCCATAGAAAATGACGAGCTAATAGTAAACGCCTACGAGGATGCGATCACTCCGCGAACCCGCATATTGCATGTAACGCACGTAATTAACTGGGTAGGACAGATTATGCCCGTACGGAAAATTTGTGACATGGCACGTCGCAAGGGAGTGGAAGTCATAGTCGACGGAGCGCATTCATTTGGACTGTTAGATTTTAAAATACCTGATTTAAACTGCGACTATTTTGGGACCAGTTTACACAAATTTCTTAGTGCACCGGTAGGCAGTGGGATGATGTGGATTAAAAAAGACAAAATTTCTAACATATGGCCTTTGCTTTGTAATGGTGATCCGAAAGGTCCCAATATTCGTAAATTTGAAACCTTGGGCACCCGGAGCTTTGCTATCGAACAAGCCATTGGCGAAGCCATTAATTTTCAAGAGGCTGTAGGTGCGCGTAGGAAACAGGAGCGTATCCATTATTTAAAAAAATACTGGGCAGAAAAAGCAGCTAAAATTCCGGGTGTGACGATCAACACATCTCTAAACCCCGCATATTCCTGTGCCATTGCTGGAGTAAGTGTCGAGGGTTTAAGACCTGGCGAGGTGGATCGGCAATTGATACAAAATCATAAGATACATACCGTAGGAATTGAATGGGAAAACATTAGCTGTGTTCGGGTCACACCGCATATATATACTAAAATAGAAGATTTAGACCGCCTGGTTCACGCCCTGGAAGTTATAGCTAAGCAAGCCTAAAAATTTCATACCCCCAATTGTGGAGAGGATCGGCTCGGGGTAAAATATAAGTAAACGAATTGTGTTCGATCTGAGAACCCTAGCGGTGGGCTGTCTGTTTATATAATTAATTACGAAAATTATCCTATGGATTTTGAGCTTATTTCAGACTATAGCCCGACGGGTGATCAACCGCAGGCGATCAAACAACTGGTAACAGGGGTAAAAAATGGAGAACCACACCAGGTCTTACTAGGGGTAACAGGTTCGGGTAAGACCTTTACCATTGCCAATGTCATTCAAGAAGTGAACCGGCCAACCCTAATTCTAAGTCATAACAAGACGCTTGCCGCACAACTATATGGCGAGTTCAAACAGTTTTTTCCCAATAATGCGGTAGAATACTTTATCAGTTATTACGACTACTACCAGCCGGAAGCTTTTATCGCCTCAACGAATACCTACATTGAAAAAGACCTAGCTATCAACATGGAGATCGATAAGTTGCGGCTTTCAACGGTATCTTCCTTAATGAGTGGTCGCCGGGATGTTATTGTCGTGGCTTCGGTATCCTGTATTTATGGTGCTGGAAATCCTGAGGAATATAAACGGAGTATTCTGACGATCGGTCCCGGTGAAATCGTCAGCCGAAATCAGTTTCTGTATCGTCTGGTAGAGATACTCTACAGTCGCACCGAGCTGGATTTTGTACGAGGAACCTTTCGGGTAAAGGGAGATACGGTGGACATTTTTCCGGGTTATGCCGATTTTGCTTATCGAATCATCTTTTTTGGGGATGAAGTAGAGGAGATTCATCGAATCGATCCGACCACCGGGCGAAAAATTTCGAATGAACGACAAATAGCCATTTTCCCGGCCAACCTCTTTGTTACAGGCCGCGATGTGTTGTTGCAGTCGATCAAAGAAATACAGGATGATTTAATGGCGCAAATCAATTTTTTCGCCAAAGAAGGAAGGCTTGCCGAAGCTGAACGGATTAAAGAACGTACCGAGTTTGATTTGGAAATGATGCGGGAGCTGGGCTATTGCTCGGGCATCGAAAACTATTCGCGTTATTTTGATCGTAGAGAGCCGGGTCAGAGGCCTTTTTGCTTATTGGATTATTTTCCTGAGGATATGTTATTGGTTGTCGATGAGAGTCATGTGACACTTCCACAGATAAGGGCTATGTGGGGCGGGGATCGATCGAGAAAAGAAGCCTTAGTAGACTATGGATTTCGCCTGCCCAGCGCACTAGATAACCGTCCACTTACTTTTCAAGAATTTGAGAATCTTGTTGGCCAAACCATTTACGTTAGTGCAACTCCCGCAGAATATGAATTGAGAAAGACCGATGGGGTTGTCGTTGAACAAATCATTCGTCCGACCGGTTTGTTGGATCCTGAAATTGAGGTTAGACCAAGCCTCAATCAAATAGACGATTTGTTGGATGAGATCCATACTCGAATTAAACGTAAAGAAAGAGTATTGGTTACAACGCTCACCAAGCGCATGGCAGAGGAGCTCAGTAAATATCTAGATCGGGTGGGGGTAAAATGTCGGTACATCCATTCGGAAGTCAAAGCTCTCGACCGGGTCGAAATACTGAGGGAGTTGAGACTAGGGGTGTTTGATGTTTTGGTAGGGGTGAACTTGCTAAGGGAAGGGCTCGATTTACCGGAAGTTTCGCTGGTGGCGATTATGGATGCTGACAAGGAAGGGTTCCTACGTGACATCCGATCGTTGATACAAACCATAGGTCGAGCAGCCCGAAATGAAAATGGGAAAGTGCTGATGTATGCCGACAATATTACGGGTTCAATGCAGAAAGCGATAGACGAAACCAGGCGTCGACGTAGCATACAAATGGCTTATAACGAGGAACACGGTATTACGCCAAAGACGATATTAAAATCGACCGAAGCCATCATGGGGCAAACCTCTGTTGCCGATGTAAAGGGTAGAAAGGTATATACGGGTAGAGAAACGGTTGACGTAGCAGCCGATCCACTAGTTGCCTACATGAATAAGGATCAATTGCAAAAGCTGGTCCTGGAAACCCAGCGGAAAATGGAGCAAGCCGCCAAGGACATGGACTTCCTAGAAGCAGCTCGGTTCCGGGATGAATATTTACAGTTAAAAGAGAAACTCGAAAAACAAACCTAGTAAAAATATATTTGGAGGATTGATTTGCAGTTTGTTAGGACAAACCTGTATAATTGCATGGAATTATACCCGATTAGGTGTATAAGTTTAAGCCTGTCTAATCTCCTTAAAGGAATAATCACAGACCACCTTCCATGACAAAAATTTCCTCCTTATTCCGTAAAAAATCAGTTGATGAGCTAATCGCAGATGCAGAAAAAGGGGGAGGTTCCGGAGGGTTGTTGCGTGTACTCGGTGTCCGTGATCTGGTTTCCCTAGGGGTAGCTGCTATCATTGGTGCCGGGATTTTTAGTACCATTGGTCGTGCTGCCTACGAGGGTGGGCCGGCCGTATCCCTTCTGTTTGTTTTCACGGCCATAGCTTGTGTCTTTACTGCGCTTTGCTATGCTCAATTTGCTAGTACCGTTCCCGTTTCAGGGAGTGCTTACACCTATGCCTATGTGACTTTTGGGGAACTTGCTGCTTGGATAATTGGGTGGGCATTATTATTGGAATACGCCGTTTCCAATATGGTGGTGGCTATTTCCTGGTCAGAATACTTTGTGACCATGCTGAAAGGTTTTGGGTGGGAGTTTCCGGGTTGGTTGGCAATGAATCCGGGAAGGGCTTATGAGGCTTGGGCTAAGTTTCAGTCGATGGGGATCACCGGTCTTACCACGGCCGAAAGAGTGGCGGTAAAGGCCTATGAAGCCGCCCCATCTTTAGGAGGGCTCAAAATCATCTTTGACCTGCCTGCAGGATTGATCACGCTGTTGGTAACCTGGCTATGCTATATAGGCATCAAGGAGTCAAGAAATGCTAGTAATATCATGGTGATATTGAAAGTCGGCGTGGTGTTATTGGTGATAATTGCTGGGGCATTTTACGTTAAACCCGAAAACTGGACACCCTTTGCCCCGAATGGGATGAACGGGGTACTCAACGGGGTAGCAGCAGTCTTCTTTGCTTATATAGGCTTTGATTCCATATCGACCACGGCGGAAGAATGTAAGGATCCGCAAAGGGATATGCCTAGGGCGATGATCTACACCCTTTTAATATGCACTGTACTCTATATCCTCATAGCTCTGGTATTGACCGGGATGGTTAGTTACAAAGAACTGTTGGTAGACGACCCATTAGCCTTTGTTTTCGAATTGGTAAATTTGGACTTTATGGCTGGAGTCGTTTCGGTAAGCGCTGTTATTGCAATAACCAGTGCCCTACTGGTGTTTCAACTCGGACAGCCTCGGATTTGGATGGTAATGAGTCGCGACGGGTTATTGTGGAAAAAGTTTGCTTCGATTCATCCGAAATATAAAACACCTGGCTTCGCAACCATCGTTGCAGGTTTTGTGGTAGGGATTCCTGCCTTGTTTTTCGACATGGGCTTTTTTGTTGATTTGACCAGTGTAGGAACTTTTTTTGCTTTCATTCTGGTCTGTTGCGGGGTACTTTATATGGATTATACGGGGATCACCGAAAAATCAAAGTTTAAAGTTCCGCGAATCAACGGACAATACCTGATCGGCGTAACTTTCTTAGCGGCCTTCATTTATACATTGGCCAGTGGCTCCTTTGGTCCTATCCTGGAAGAACGGCCACTAATGTTAGCGTTTTGGTTGGCCTGGCTCGTACTTAGCCTTCTAGGTTACCGTCATAAAATGTCGCTACTTCCC
>JBAYRB010000008.1:0-14236 GCA_041676905.1 Spirosomataceae bacterium | reverse complement strand
TGGCGCCCCCACAATTGAATACCCCTCGATTCAAGGGAATGGTAGCTTTGCGCTCCGAAGTCCATAGCCCATCTTTCCCCTAAAGCGTCGAGTACAAAAGAGCCTACGTCCATATGGGCATGATTTACATTGGCTGCTCCGGCTTTAAAGCCCACAAAAATGGCATTGGGGTCGGTCCATGATGATCGCATTAGAGCGACGGGGCTGTCTCCTTGTCCGTACCAAATTAGTTTTTCAGGACGTTTTAATTGGCTTAAGTTAATGTCAGTTCCCCAAAAAAGTGCAGTAGGGATGATCCGATTTCGAACATTGGCGGCCTGGTCACCCTCCAAGTAAGGTGTTTGGTTCCAGAGCATGGAGGCATCGCCTGTTTTACTGGCAAACCACAGTAAAGCTGGATTTAATCCGGCTTTCAATCCGCTGTCGCCCCAATTATGAACTAAGCCCATAGGCCCGATCATGTTTTGTAGAAAACCACCCGTTTTCAAAAAACCAGGAATGCTGGAGAGCCCATAGTCCGTCCCGAGTGCCACTTCCAGCGCATTGATAAGCAACACATTGAAACTGGTACCGTATCCCCAGTAGCCATATCCTTCGGGGTAGGCGCCGTCTGGAGCATAGGGAAACATCGATTTCGGTGTCGTTTCGAGTGCCCTATGGATGGTTTGACTGGCGAGCTCGGGTTCATCTTCGGCAATAGCTAAAGCACCGAAGGTCATACCCGCATTACAAACCTGGTTCCAATTGTTTTCAACCCGAAGAAAATTGTTATAGCGACGGTCATAGGAGGGACGAATACCCTTTTCTAAAATTGCCGTTCTAATTTTCTGTTTCGTGTCTTGCGAAAGATGATCATAAAGCCAGTCGTACCCAATGGCTACGGCCATGGTCATTTCTGCGACATCCAGAAAGTGTGAGGGATTCCAGTCGCTGAATTCGGAAACTGCCACTAATTCTTTTTCAGTTCTCTTTAGAAAACGTTCGTCTCCCGTCATACGATAGGAGTAGGCGAGTAGAAAAACTCGTCGTAAACATTCTCGGGATTTGTCGAGAAGCCGACGCCCTATTTGAATTCTTTCAACGGGAGGAACCGATAATAATGCTTCGGATTCCGCTAGAATGGCTTGATGTAAATTGCGGCGAAAATGGTCCCTCTCCAATTGCTGGTGAAGGGAATTTTCCGCATTTTTCAAGAATAAAAGACGGGGATGGGATGGTAAGGCTTTGATTTTCTGATCGATTTCTCCTTTTGCTGGTGGCCTATAATCGGTTTGAGCCGAAATAAAAGAAAAGGGAATGAAAACGAATATCCAAAGTAGTTTATGCATGATTATTGGGTTTTCTGTATTATAATCAAAATATAGGGAATATCCTTTCTAACAAGGTTAAACAGGCTCAATCCTGTACAAGATACTTTGCTTGACTTACTAAAATTTGGTCTTTGAGGCGGTTGCCCATTATCGTATTCCGCGGAAATTGAAGGTCTTGACATGCATAGCTTTCAATGCCGTAACCTCCGTTATAATGGATTATATTTTCTTCAAGATATACACCTTCCGATCCTTTCCAAAGAAATTCGGCCATCACACCACTCCGATCATTTCCTTCGATAAGGCAGTTTTGGACTCGAATGTTTTTGGATTCGCTTATCAAAATACCGTAGCAGGCATTTCGGACAATTTCAGACCGATCGACGGTCACGTTATTACAGGCGGTCAATGCCAGTCCACTCCCAAAGGGCGAGGTGGATAGGCGCGTGCCCTGTATGGATACGTCGGAGCAGTGGGTGAGGAGTAGATTATGCTGAATTTTTGGCCCGGGGACCATTTTGGAACCATTTTCATCAAAATCGCAGAAGATGATCTTGATGCCCTCGAAGCCGTTCAGAAATACGCCATTATAGGTGGCGTTACGAACGGTTACACGTTCTAAATGTAGCTTCTTCATGGCTCCCGGACGATTGGTTTGAAATAAGATACCGCCCCGGTTACCACGATTACGGAACGAACGAACACTATTGGGATCGGAGTGGACGGTCGTTTCCAACCCTGCTTCGATGACAAGGTCGCGGATAATGACATCCTCCATATGCGGGTCTTCGTTAATCAGGGCGTCTCTCATGCCCGATTTAGGATCCAGGAATAAGATGGTCTGGTTCCCTTCGCCCGTTAATCGTGTGCCCGAAGGAATTACCAGGCTGGCCGGTAATAGATGTACTCCCTTGGATGCGATCACCCATTTTTTTTGACCCGCTGCTTTGAGGATTGCTTCCTGGAGTGATTCGCCCGGTGAGACGATTACCGCATCTTTGGGAAGCGAATGAGTCGCTCCGTCTAAGGCTCCTGCAAGTCCTTGTATCGGTGTTATAGCTTTGGGCGTAGATTTGGAGACGGTTGTTTGACCTGGTTTACGGGTAGCTGCCAGCACACTAACCGACGCCTGAAGACGAGTAGAGTCTAATTTCTTGGTTGATTCTGGCAATGAGATGCCTTGCGAGGCATAATGTCTGACCACGAATTCATAGTCGTCCCTCACCCGCATCGCTCTGTAGGAAATCGGCCCATAGCTAGGCGTTTCCCTACCATTCAAAAAACCTGCAGTATATTCAAAACCTAAAGCTAATCGATTTTGACCTACGGAAAATAGATCTACACCTTGGGTGTATGCCACATGGGCTGCATTGGCGAATTCGCCCAAGCCTAGTTGTACATGGGCTTGGTCTCGTTTTGTTTCCTGGCATTGGCCGTTAGGAAAAATGTATTTAAAAACACTTCCGTTGACAGGACCGTATAAAAACCGGTCAACGGCATGTTGAAAAATTTCGTGATTGTCGGTAAAAATCCCGATTGCCATCAAGGCATGGATAATGGAACCATCCCAGTTACCATTGGCTTCCGGGAAATAGTATCGTAGCAAGGGATGATACACAGTCATCAGCATGCTACTGAATTGCTCGGTATGGGTATCGTTCCATCCCGAATAGGTATAGCGTAGGATTTCGGCTGCGTTGCAAAGTTTATGGGCTGTCCAAGCAGCAAGTAATTTCGCATCGTTATAATCGAAGTCCTGGAGGGTCGTCGACCACCCCATTAACAAGTCGGTTGCTTTTTGGGCATACTGGGTGTCCCCGGTTAGGTAATAGTAAAGTGCCCATTGGTATGTTTTTTCGGAACTCCGCGATAAGGCATCGGCTCCTATATTTGGACGACCGTATGGACCTCGTTTTACATGCGCATGGGGAGTTGTGTCGCCTGGCGTTAGGATATGTTTTTTGAGGTTTTCGAAGGCTTGAAGCCAGGGTTGTTTCCCTTCTTGAACCATTTGGCGCATGTATTCCAAATCTTCTATCGACTGGTTGATGCCCGGATGTTTAAAGGATTGGCTATGAGCTATACTCCCGCAGAGCAAAATCAGAAATACACTCCACAAGTAAGTTTTGAAAGATTGCATGAAGTAGGAATTTAAGGGTCGAACCGAGCGGAGATAGTAATGAAAATAACAGGAAGCGCTCGTTGACTTGAGCACTTCCTGAAAATTCGACCTTATCGATAATGGATATCGATTTTTGGGAACTAAAGGGCGTATCGTTTCATACTGATCACCGCACTTTTGTTATTGTTGTTAACCGAGTTGATATAGATATAGGCTCGGTATTTGCCATCAGCAGTTTCCACCCAGGCACCGGATTCCGCTCTTAAATTGAGGGCGTAATTGGGTGCTTGGGAAACATCGAGTTTTTCAAAGTCGAGGTCATCGACATAAATACCGAATTGCAAGTCGGCTAGATGACGGTCTCTAACGTTCCACTCTTTACGGATTTTGGTATTATTAGAAGCTCCGGATGGGATGACAGCACCCCTGAGGTATTCCGCATTGGTGGTAGGAGATACCATGGAGTGGTTGAACATGATATTGGGAACATTACGATACAAGTAGATGAGGTCTACCTTTTGTGGATTCGCCGCTGCTTGTTCCGGGGTTAATACAGCCATATCGGCGATAGAAATATAGCAAGCGCTGCTATCGACGACTGTAAGTAACCTTTTCATATCCATTTTAGCAATCTCGTAGGGTCCCATGGAATAGGACACCTTCTCTCCGGTACTTGCTTCGGCTGAAAAAGTGAATGTCACCGACTTACCTTTTGCTTCTTCGGGAATGATGTAGAAATAGCGTAAAGTAGCAGCTGCGGTATCGGCTGTAAAATTAACCGTTGTCCTTCCGCCTTCTGTTGCCGACGGCATCCCTACTTCTATGCCTACGTCGATACCGCTCGAGTTGGTATGATAGGAACGATGATCCATGTAAGTGCCCGGTGCACCGGGAATAGACGCTTCGACAGTAGCGCGGGTGATTTTCCCTTTCCCATACCCCAAAGCCATGGCATAGGCAAATTCGATATCAAGACCTGCAACATTGGGACCCAACGATCTTTTAATAACGTCGTTCTGAAGTTCCGTTTTGGCTGCGGGTATCGCATACTCTTTTTCATCGCAAGCGGTGAATAGGAAGAGTAACGCCCATACCCCAATGCAGGATAAAAGTCCGTTATATTTTATATTTCGATTCATAATCAATTGTTTAATAACTCATTAAACTTTTAGGGTTGCTGAACTGTAATCCGGACTGTATAGGGTTTACGAACCTTTCTGTTTCCCGAAATGACGCTGTAAACCCGGGGGTTGGCCAAATCGGAAAAATCGGTGAATCCGGTAATTTTTGGATCCAATTTAGCGTCGGTTACCAGTGTGAACTGTGGGTATAGGTTTTTCAGGTCGGTACCATAGAAAACTTCTACGTCAATGGTTTGTGCCACCGTGTCGATCACAGGGTTTTTGGTTCTAACCGTTTGAAAATCCGATCCCAATAGTTCGAAGTTACTCACATAACATTCAGCTCTGTCTGTAATGAGTAGGCCGTCTTCATCCACCGGAAAGTTTTCTTTGCAACTATTTCCAATAAGGACGAAAATGAGCAGGGGAATAAAGATTTTTATTTTTCTGAAACGCATTTTTTGTCTCATTTTAAGTTCTTCAGTTAGGTCAAATTATAGCCACGGAGTGTTTTGAGTAAGATTGGGGTTGCGATCTCTCTCGCTTGGCGGGATACGGAAGATGTAGCATTGCTCATACACTCTTTCCGAAGAATTTTGGAAATAACGTTGTTGGTTGGCACCATGGGTATCTCTTCTCCAAACACCGTCGCCATAGGGTGGATTCCAGACACGTTCAATGGCTCTCCAACGACGAAGATCAAATCCGCGATGACCTTCACCCAATAATTCGATGATCCGCTCTTGTTCGATGGCATCAAAAAATGCTTCTTTGCTCGCTGTTTTATCAGCTTTCAAAGGAGGTAATGCACCTCTATGGCGAATTTTGTTAACCAAGTCGATGGCATAGGCGGTTGGTCCTTCCACTTCATTGCTTGCTTCGGCATACATTAAGTAGACGTCAGCTAGACGCATAACGGGGAAGGCATAATCGCCGTCGCTCCGGCCTTGTCCTGCGTAATTTCTCAAGAATTTGCGGTAAACATATCCGGAGTTGCAACCATCTGTATTGTAAGAAATGTAGTTAACCCCGTCGATGTTTACTTGACCTGCCCAGGTTTTATAAATAAAAGGAACCCAGCCTGTCGATTGAAGTGAAGTCATACCGACACTCATTTCGTAATCCCACATGATGGATGCTTTCATGCGGTAATCACGACCTTCGTAGCTTTGAGGATTGATGGCTGAATTAGGAGCGGTACGCGCACCGGCAACGGTGGGTGCCATAGGAACCAAAGGCTCAGCAAAATCTCCGGTGGAGACTAACTGATAGCGATCCGCGATCTCGTAGCGTGGGTGTGTCCAACACTGGGAACCTTCGTGGGAACGTCCCGCTACGTCCCGCATCAATTCTTCTCCTTGGCCTGTACCCGTACCTCCGTGTGTAAAGACCATGATCATCTCTGGATCACCATTAGCGACCGGCGTAAAGAGGTAGTAATAATTGGGAAGTTTTTCCGCTTTTCCGAGTTCGTCAATCTCCCCGGGTTCACCATTCCGGAATAGGGTCAAACCAAAATCGTCAATCACCTTTTTGAAATCGTCTGCAGCGGCCGCAAAGGAAGCATTTGCTTCGGAAGCGCTGGGGGTAAAGGTAGTTAACTCAGGCCATCCGTTTTTATTCCAGGAAGCCCAGTAAAGGTGCATTTTTCCTCTAAATGCCAAGGCTGCGGGTTTGCCCGCCCGTCCTAAAGCAGCACCTTTGACCGGTAGTTTTTCATAAGCATAGGTGAAGTCAGCTAGAATAGAGTCCTTTACCTGTGCAATGGGCGTTCTGGTGATATTAGCTACTTCGGAGTTATCATAAACGATATGTCCAATATAGGGTACATCTCCCCACATCGAAATGAGTCGGAAGTAAATCATTCCGCGTAGTAAACGTGCTTCGCCGATGATGGCTTCAAGGTTTTCTACGGAAGTAGGGCTGGCGGTAGCAAGCATGGCCGTTACGTTATCGATCACGTAGTTAGCCCGGTTGACCCCACCATATAAGTAGCGATACATTTTATCAAAGGCGGCGCCATAACCTGAGGGGTTAAAGTTGGCCCCTTGATAAGCATCTCCTCTTTGTAGGTTACCACTGGTTGCGCTCGTACCACGGGTACGGACATATTCTCCATGACCATCCAGGTAATAGTCTCGGTCGAATAAAGGGCGGATGTCAGAATAGGCACCCATTAGTGCGGTCGTAGCGTCCGCTTCTGTTTTCCAGAAGGCTGCTGCGCCGAGTTCGGTAGTGGGTTGCTGGTCAAGTAGATCGTCAACACAGGAAGTGAATAGAACACTTGTACCGAATAGAACCGTCGCCGAAAGAAATATTTTAAAAATCTTTTTGTTCATCATCTTCATTGATTAAATACCTATGTTGATACCCACAGAATAGGATTTGTTGATAGGATACATATCACTTTTGTGTCCTTCTTTTTCGGGATCAAGACCACGGAACTTAGTAATTGTAAATATGTTTTCCGTAGAGCCGAAGATCCGTACATGTGATAAGCCCACTTTATTTAAGATGTGTTTCGGGACTGTATAACCCAGCTGTACGTTCTTGAAACGGAGGTAGTTCATATTGTCTAACCAGAACCTGGTTTCGGTACGGTTGTTGCTACCTGCTAACCGTGGCCAACTTCCGTCACGATTTTCGTGGCTCCATGGGTTTTCCCAATGTCCCCAGGTCGATGCATAGCGTTGTGCACCAAAGTTGACGTTGTTGTAGTTGTTGAGCCAATAGTCCCGACGTCCTGCTGCACCTTGAAGCAATAGGTTGAGATCGAACCCTTTCCATGCCACACTCGCATTAAAAGCATAGTTAGTTGTCGGGCGATCACGCTGATACTTAGGATAAGCGACCAGGTCATTACCGTCGATTCTACCGTCTCCGTTAATGTCTTTCCTCAAGATATCGCCTGGAGATGCACCTTGGGGGGTGGCGTTGTAAACATCTTCCCAAGTTTGGGCAATGCCAATGTCTTCATAGGTATACAGAAAATGGTAGGGCATGTCTAAGAACACCCATCCTCTACCCAAAAACTCGTTCCATTTCTCCAGTCTGGTAGCGTTTTTAGCGAAGTTGGCATTCACGGAGTATTCTACTTGACCTACCCGATCACGCCAGTTCAAATTAAGTTCGATACCTCTGTTCCGAAGGTTACCAATGTTCCGACGCGGCGCGTTATAAGCTCCTGTCAGGTGTATGGACATTTCCGAAGGGCGGTTCATTCCTGTTGTCAAGCGGTCGTAGTAGTCGATCTCGGCATTTAAGCGGTTACGGAAAAAGCCCAAGTCAAGACCTAGGTTGAATACGGAGGTAGTTTCCCAGGAGAGACTGCGGTTAACCATTTTCCGGTTAACGAATCCTTTGACGATATTACCTCCGATCATATAGTTGGCTGTACCTAGGGTTTCCTTTTGTTCGTAACGCCCCACGCCACTATTGTTCCCTAATCCGCCATAGGACACCCGAAGTTTACCATTGCTTAGGAATCCACTGGTGATAGGACTGATGAAGTCCTCTTCTGTAAATCGCCACCCAACAGCAGCAGAGGGGAAGAAACCGAATTGATTTCCAGGTAAGAATTTCGAAGAACCGTCGTACCGGAAGTTGAATTCGAATAAGTATTTATCAAAGGCAGCGTAATTCAAACGTCCGATATAAGAGCGAAGTCCCTCCGTACTGGAAGATCCCCCTGTCGATTGAATGTCGGTGAGGGCTGCATTAATTTCATGCAACGACGGGTGTAAACGGTCGTTACGAGAGCTATTTTGTGAACGGTCATACCAGAATTCTTCACTATAAACGAACATAGCTCCGATTTCATGATTCTTTGCGATGGTCGTATTATAGTTGAGGCGCCCGGTCAACATCGTTTTGTAACCAGTATTGGTGTAGTTAGCTACCCCAGCATTTTCTCCGACATAAACCCTGCTACCGAACGTCTCGGTTTGGAAGTTATATGCCCGGTTAGGCATGTTTGCCTGCCAACGGAACTGGTTGAAGTAGTTTAAAGAATAATCAATGCGAGCGGTCAAACCTTTGATCGGCGTCCAGTCCCAGTAGATATTGCTATTTGCCTCCTGACGGTTACTCCGGTTTAGGTTGTTGATGTAAAGGGTATAAGGGTTGTAAGCCTGAGGGTCTTCACTGTAAGCCATCACACCCCCGAAATAACCAGTAACCGGGTCGTAGGGAAGGATCCCTGCAATGGCGTACTGCATATCAAAGCCGGCCGTGTTCGAGGGGTTGTCATCGGTAAAACCGTCTTCCAAAGCGTAGACGTGTTTAGACCAGTTACCCTGGAATTTCACCCCTACGTTCATGGTTTTGTTGATTTTGTAATCGTAGTTGAAACGAGCATTGTAACGGCTAAAGTCGTTGTTAATTTGAAGCCCTTTTTCATCCATGACACCCACGGAGATAAAGAAATTCGACTTATCGTTACCTCCTGAAGCCGAAAGGTTATGGGTTTGTACCGAACCATTTCTTACAATGATATCCCACCAGTCGGTATTGGGGTACCGCACAGGATCGATCATACCCAGTGCCATCCATTGGTCGATGGTACCATCTCTAAAAAGAAGGTTAGAGCGGAGAGTGTTGACCAATGCTGCTCTTTGATGCAAGGTTAAAGCCCTAGGGTAGTCGGGCATATAGCCGTAGACATTGGTAGGTTTTTGGACAGCATACGATCCCGTATAGTTGATACTAGCCCGGTCTTGTCCTTTTCCTGATTTGGTGGTAATCAGAATTACCCCATTGGCGGCTCTTGAACCGTAAACGGAAGCCGAAGTCGCGTCTTTTAGTACCGAAATACTTTCGATGTCGTGCATGTTGATACGGTTGATGTCCACATCAGGCATGCCGTCCACTACGATCAAGGGGCTTGCGTTATTGACGGTACCAAGTCCCCGGATGATCAGCGACGCACCATTGCTACCGGCCATACCGGTATTTTGGGTAACGGCCATTCCTGGCACCAAGCCCGACAAACTAGAGGATACGTTTGCCAAGGAACGGCTGGCGATTTTTTCATCGAAGGTCACCGCAGCCACAGATCCGGTGAGGTTAACTTTCTTCTGCGTACCATATCCAACCACCACTATTTCCTCTAGCGAACGATCTTCGGTAATCATGGTTACCGAGAGGTTCTCTTGATTACCTACTGTGATTTCCTGCGTGGAAAAGCCGATGAAGCTGAAGGTTAGAACCGATTCCGGTCCAGCAACGGTAATGGTAAACCGTCCATCCGTATCTGTGGTCGTACCATTCGTTGTACCTTTTTCCAGAATACTAACCCCAGGAAGAGCTTCCCCATTGTCATCCACAACCGTACCTCTCACGGTTTGAGCAATGGTTGATTGGATGGTTGTGAGGGCATTTTCAAGCCGAACCAAATGTTGGTTTCTCCTACTATCTTCTACGGGGCGTAGATCTAGCAAGGGAGCCATAGAAGAAGCTTGACTCAATTCTTCTTCCACCGAACGTACGGGTTTATCAATTACGTAAATGGTTTCGTTGACGCGACGGAAACTTAGTCCGGTCTCATTTGATATGTAGCGTAATAGTTCTCCCAGGCTAGCATTCGAAAAATTCTTCTTGATTTTCTTATTAGCCACCAACCTCTTATCGTATTGAAAGTTGATTTCTGTCTTAGCCACGATTCGGCTGAATGCTTCTTCCAGAGAAACGTTATTGAGGTTTACCGAAATGTAAATTTTCTCAATACTCATTTCCTGAGACCAAGGGGTCAGGGAATGAGCCGGCGTAACTGAATTGAGGAGTATGGCCATTAAACATAAGCCCACCCCCACAATTCGAAGCTTTGATAAAGGTTTATATCTCATAAGCATCTATAAATTGTAGGTTAAAATTGGATGATTGGTTATTCAAAAATTCGTAAGGTATCCTTGTGTATTTCATAGTTAAAACGATTGGGATATTTATATGAATCGAGTACATAGCTTAGCGGTTTGTTTTTAAACTTACCCGTAAGTAATAATCCATCATCGGGCTTGAGTTGGGGGGCGACGATCACTTTGACCCCGTACCATTTTTCTATTTTTTGCACGACACTTTTGAAATCGTCTCGTTCGAAATAGAGCACGCCTTCAATCCAGGCGAGCTTTTTGGATTTATCAAATTCACTTACAAAAAACACATCGTTATTGTGGGCGAAAGTCGCCATCTGGTCGGGGATGAGCGACAGTTTCGCATTCTGTTTGGTTGCTTCGTGGGCATACACATTCACACTTCCGGTGACGACAGCCACCTGCACATCGCCCTGTTCCGGATAAGCGGTAATGCCGAAACTGGTTCCTACTACTTCGGTGATTACCTTCCCAGTTGTGATTACAAAGGGTACTTGAGGATTAGGGGCCACATCGAAAAATGCCTCGCCGGTCAGTGTAACACTACGCGTATCTGCTTGGAAATGCTCGGGATAGGCTAAGGTTGACCCTGAGTTCAACAAAACTTTTGTGTCGTCTTTAAGGACGATCGTAAGGCGTTGTCCGGGGGCGGCCGTTCTGACGACCCAGCCTTTTTCATCTACACCGTGATAGTTAAAATAGTAGATCCCGCCCGCCAATAGTAATAAGAAAATGGAAGCCGCTGCCAACCAGGGAAACCTCTTGGGTGTTTCCGATGCCTCTGTTTCCTCTTCGTGCGGTGGGATTATTTCCGATTGCGAAAATGCTTTGTGCAGTTTAGCCCATTCAACGTCGACGACCGATTGTTCTACCGCAGGCTCTTCGAAATTTAGTGATTCAAGGATTTGGATAGCCTTGCCTATTTCTTCCTTCTGCTCGGGGTGTTCGTTCACCCAACGCACCCAGAATTCGTTGAGCACAGGATCTCCTGTCTTGACCCATCTCACAAAAAAGTCGTCAAGCAGAAAATCGGTAGCTTTATAGGTCGAATAGTCCTGGTTCTCCAAAGTTCAAACTATTAAGTCTCTACTTGGATAAAGCTAATCTTGAACTGGAGTGACCCTCGATGAGTAAAAGAAATTTTAGGAAAAATTATAAAATGAAGAATTTCAGGAGATTACAGCTCCACTTTTTAGAAAAATTCAAGGCTATATTGTGCATAACAAGGAAATCAATAGCGACAACAATATGCTTAGATCCACCGATCGATCGGCTAATTGTCTCTGCATCGCGTCTAGGCCCTTGTAGATGAGTTTATAGCTTGCCCGGACTGTAATGCCCATGATATGTGCTATTTCATTAAAATCTTGGTCGTCATAGAATCGCAGATATATAGCCTCTTTTTGCCTCGGAGGAAGGTTCTCAAAGGCCTTTCTCACCAGTTCCATCCGGCCTATCTCCGTTTGTTTGGCAATCAGCTTCGATTCTGCCGACAACTCAACCTGAAAATCATGAGTGGTAAGGGAAAGTGAGGTATCATGTGAGTCAGAATTTTTATGCAATAACCGTCGCAAGGAAGCTAATAAATAATTTTTTACGGAAGTAGTTGGTCCTAGAAATGATCTCCGTTCCCATATTTGTAAAAAGAGAGATTGGATACAATCTTTTACTTCGTCTTCTGTGCGCGAAAATTTAATACCATAGCGGAATAATACCGGATAATAAAGCTGAAATACCCGTTCGTAAGCCCGAATATTGCCCGATCTAAGTGATTCCCAAAGTAAATCATGTCCAGCCGTCGCCGATTGGAAAGCAACAGTTGTTTTTTCCGGATTATTCATAACAACTGGTAAATAAGTTTGTAGTATGAAATCGTTAATTCAGTCTGAAAGATTGTCCAAATAGGATATGGATCAATCCGACGTTAGATCGATAGGATGCTCATAAACCCTCTGTGAAATGGAGCTTGTCCCATTAGTTTTATTTGCGACTCAATTATCTTATCATCAATAACACATTGGAAAACACGGGCTTCACCAATATATCGCTTTAAAAAGTAGTCATCACTAAATGACCCAAGTGCAAACAGTTTAATTAGGCTGGTTCTCAGCGAGCGCAAATTGTAAATTGTCATTTATTGAAATTAATATTCACAAAACCCAGACTCCTCTAATTATCCGGTACTATCATTGACGAAGATTTTTTTAATAACCCCTAACCCGGACAAAAGCGGGCGAAGTTTTTCTTGTCCTATTACCTATGCAAATATTTCTATTCTATTTCTTCCTCCTTGTTGTCAACATTCCCGTTTTTTCACAAAATCCGGATTCATTGTTGACGCATTCCCGAACCTTAGCTGTGACCGATTGTTAGAAGAACAAACCTATTTCTGAGGAGCACTGTTGTATTCCATAAGTATATGGGAGGTTGGTGCTGAGGTGAAGCCTCTTTTCGAAAAAGCACTAGCGATATTTCGGGAGTTGGGCGAAAAAACGTGGGAAGGAATGGATTATAACCAATTTGCACCCCTGGAATTGGACTAAGTACGATACGCTTCGGCAATGGATTTTCTACTTCGCGCAACCCTCCCTAACCTGGGTGTCATGCACATGAATATCGAGCTGCACACTGAAATTGACGAACAACTGTCTGTTATAATTGAACATCAACTTTACCATGTATGGCTTGAGCTGATTCATAATGTCATCAAACATGCAAAGGCGAGTCGCCTTATAATCCATTTTATGAAATATGACAATCATGTGAAACGCGCGATGGCAGATAACTAGATTGGTTTCCCCGGCGATGACCACGCGCTTAAAAAAAGAGGCTTCGGTTAAAATAGTCGTTCCCTTTGAAAATTATGCCGCATAGTGAAGCAGATTGTTAATGGAAAAACAAATAAGCGAGGAAAATGGCAGTAATCACCCCGATTAAATCGGCGAGTAGTCCGGCTACGATTGCATAGCGCGTATTTTTAATTCCAACCGAACCGAAATACAAGGCAACGATGTAGAAGGTGGTATCAGCCGATCCTTGGAAGATACAGGAAAGCCGACCGACGAAGGAATCCGGACCGTGTGTGGTCATCGCCTCAATCATCAGTGCTCTCGATCCACTGCCACTCAGGGGTCGCATAAGGGCTACGGGTAGGGCATCGGTGAACTCAGTATTTATACCGGTCATACCAATCAAAAAACGCAAAGCTTCGACGAAGTAGTCCATTGCCCCGCAGGCTCGGAACGCTGCTATAGCAACCAATAATCCGACTAGATACGGGATGATGGTTACCGCTGTGGTGAATCCTCCTTTAGCGCCTTCGATAAATTCGTTGAAGACATTGACTTTTTTATACATTCCCCACAGGAGGAAGCCGGCCACGATGGATAAGATCAGGGCGTTACCTGAAATGACAGAAATGGCTTCAATCTGGTCTTTAGGTAAACTACTGAGGTACCAGAGAAAAATCCCTATTACCAGTGTGGCTCCCCCGACACCCACTAAAAAAGTACGATTCCATAAATTGATCTTTTGCCAAGCCGCCGTAATGATCATGCTGACGACGGTCGTTACATAGGTCCCCACTACACAGGGAATGAATATATCAGAAGGGTTGGTAGCACCCAGAATGGCTCTTTGAGCGATGATGGTCAGCGGGATTATGCATAACCCCGAGGTATGCAACACCAGAAACATGATTTGGGCGTTGGAGGCCGTATCCTTGGAGGGGTTTAGGGTCTGGAGACTCTGCATCGCTTTTAGCCCGAAGGGCGTTGCGGCATTGTCCAATCCCAGCATATTGGCCGAGAAGTTCAT
>JBAYRB010000007.1:0-14872 GCA_041676905.1 Spirosomataceae bacterium | reverse complement strand
ATAGCCGTAACGATTTATCCGATACCTGGTCGAGATGGTGGTGAAATAGCTCCCACAATTTTTGATTGTAATGATGGTTGTATTCGAAAAGATCAAAAAAGTAATCTTGCATGGGAAAATCAACTTTACCGGATGACCTAATTTAATGGATTCTTTACGAAATCCCGCACGGTCTGGTAAATGCCATTTCGTTGCCTTCCGTGACGGCATTCTTTTAGGATTTTGGGGCAACACATCGATGTATATGACGTCATCAGTGATATATATTTTTTGGACAGACAAGTCCCCGTTTATGGGTAACAATAAAGGGAGTCGTTGCCCACTCCCTTTAAAGATTATCCGTTAAAATGACTTCTATTTTGCACTTTTGATACCGTCGGGTAAGGATTCGAGGAAAGCCAGCAAGTCGGCTAATTCGCGAGTGGTTAACAGTTCTTGCAAACCCTGGGGCATCATCGACATTTCGTGTGGCGTGATCGAGGTTATTTCCGAGCGGTTCAACCGTATGTTTGCTCCCGGTCCTGGTGCTAGAATGACATAGGTATCGGTCTGTTCGGTGATAATTCCAATATATTTTCCATTGGTAGTCTCAACCGAAACAGTTTCATATTCCCTGGCGAAACTGACACTGGGGAAAATGATTGCTTCTAATATGTCAAACCTGGATCGTATATCGCCGATATTGGTCAAATCAGGTCCAAAGGTACTTCCTTCGGACTCAACCGCGTGGCAAGTAGAACAAGATGATTTGCCAAAGAATAATTTTCTACCCTCCAGTACGTCTCCTCCTTTTAACTGCTGCTCAAGATTAGCCAGTCTTGAGCTCTGCTCTTCCTGTTGTTTCCGCAGTTTATCGGTGAGGGGCTTAATTTTTTCCATCACAGCGGGGCTATAACCCTTCAATATGCGAAGCAGTTCTTTTTCTGGCAAATTGGCGATGCGATCCCCCCCTTGTAACAGGGCTTGTGCCAGACTCATACCAACGGCTTCGGTATCATCTTTAGCAAATACTTCCAACATAGCTGGGAGCGTAAACTGATCGGCTTGAGGAAGCATCGTTTCGGCTACTGTTTTGAGCTGCTGGTTGGTCAGTTTTAGTTTTCCTAATACGTTGGCGCCGGCCTGACTTACCGCTGCATCATTCCCCTGCCCCATCAATGTTTTCAGTATATTAAAGTCGGTATCGGAAATTTCAGGTTGGGATGCGGCACTAGCGGCTAGTGCTTTTAGGCGAATAGCGGGTGCTGCTTTTTGATCTCGATAAAGCGATAATAATTGGGAATTCAACCCCGAAACCCGTCTCGACTGGATCAGATTCAACACTTCGGTAACTATGGAGGGGTCATTGGTTTTCAATAGTTCTCCCAATTGGGCTGTCCAATGCGTCGGAAGATTCCGCACATCACATTGCCCCATAACCGAAAGGAATAACATTTTTTTCTCGCCAGCCAATCCGCCTGACTGCAATTGCGAGGCGATATAACGTTGTAAAATATCGTTATGACAAAAGGTAACCATCAGATCTCTCAACGCAATGAGCTCTTCTTCTGACTGTTGAGGCTTGGCCAATTGATCTTCCAGGAATTCAACGACGATATCGGTCCACTCAGGTCGATGTGCTGCCACCCAAACACCTGTATTTTTCAGATCGGCATTTTTACTTACCAGAAAAGGCTTCAATTGCGTTTTGGTCAACGGAGAATTGTCCATCTGATCCAACGCTATCAATGCTGCTTTTTTCACTTTTGCATCCGCGTGACTAAGCGCAGCCGCTACAGGAGCGGCGTTCCCCAATTGAATCAGCGCATAAATGACGGCATGTTCTTCCACGCGATCCTCTACTTTCGCCGCTGCATTGAGAAGTGCTTCAGCTGCTGACGGGTCACCGATTTGCGCTAGGGCGGTAGCGGCCTGTCTACGAACTTGAGGTTGATCATTCACCACCAGCTCACTCAGGCGGGATAGCGAAGCTTTATCTTTTGCCAACCCCAGGGCTCTTACGGCTGCCGTTCGCACGATTGCACTTTTATGTTCGGTCGCTTTACGAACCTCTTTCATGGCCGTCTCGGTGCCCACCCGATACAACCCAAATACCATTTTAGCGGCTTCCTCTTCGTCAATTTTCGAGGAAAGCCGAGATTTCAAAGCGGCTACCCCGGCGTCACCTGCATCGATAAGTTGTTCCAAGGCTCGTCGCTGCACCGCAGGTCTTTTGTCGGACAACAGGCTTTGCAGACGCGATACCGAAAGTCCATCCCAGTTGATGCTATTCCCCCAGGGATCTTTTACCTTGGCTACTCCCTTTTTTCGGATGCGGAAAATTCCTCCGCTTACTTCCGGTTTAGCGACGCGCGACAACGGACATCCATCGATAAACCATCCGCCGGTAAGTAGTACCAACATACTTCCGTCAGCATCCATAAATACGTCGGTCGGATGGCTGTCGGGCATATGAGACGTCATAAAAGGCGTGTTGACCGTTCTATAGGTAGCTCCTTCCTGAAACACTTCATGCCGCATAATTCGGCCGGTGTTAAATTCCGCACTAAATAAATTTCCATGGTAGTCCTTGCCCCATACCTTATCGTCTAATCGCATCAATCCGGCGGGAGCTACCCGAGCCGTTTTTGTCATTGTAGGCATTAAAGGACCAGTAAGTTTTAGGCTATCTTCGCTAATAACGGGATGTGGTTTGGGATATACACCGCCTTCCACCCAATGCATCAGGGCGTCGCGGTATCCTCCATGGGGGTCGGTAAAATAGGTCATCGTACCGATGGTCTCACCGGATGGCATAAAGGCTAGTTCAATTGAATTATCAAAACCCCCTGCCGAAATCCATTCCAATTGAGTACCGTCAGGTTTAAGACGCCAAATACGAGCACCTTTGCCTTTTAGGCGGGTGCCTTCCTTGGTTTGTATATCGTAACTTCGGCGCGCATCAGCGAGGTAAAACCAACCGTCCTGCGACATAATCGGACCGCTCAGCGTGGCGGCATTGGCGTGTAGAACCCAACCGCTTAAAACCACCTCTCTTTTGTCAGCTTTACCGTCATTATCGGTATCGGTATATTTAACAAGGTTAGGAGATTCAGCCACATAGAGACTTCCTTTATAAAAGGTCCCTCCCATCGGAATGGGTATCTTCTCGGCGAATACCTGGCTTTTGTCATAAATCCCGTCTCCGTCCGTATCTTCCACTACTCGGATATGATAGGTAGGATTTTTCAACATGGCTTCAGTACCCATATTGTTGGTGCCGGTTGATTCAAAAAGGAAGAGCCGCCCCCTTTCGTCAAAGGTCCCGAACATCGGATAGGAAATCAACGAAGGATCAACCACTGGTTCGATCGTGAACCCTTCCGGTACCTGTAGGGTGATGACTCGGTTGACAAACTTTTTATCGGTTACGGGAATCGCACTAAATAATAATAGTGCAAAAACAGGCAGGCTTCGCAAAAAGTGGTGTAAAGGTTTACGGGTCATTTCGGATATATTATTTAGCTACAGAATCTATTGAACTTTTCCGTCCAGCTTGTATTTGTAAATCTTTTGTGAAGGGATTCGGGCCAGCAGCAAAAGTCCTATTATAAAGTATATGAGTAATGCAAGTATACTGTTCCGCATACTACCGGTCATGCTCTCGATGAACCCGAAAGTGAAGGTACCCAACACCAAGGAGGTTTTTTCGGTAACATCATAGAAGCTGAAATAGGATGCGGTATCCTTGGTATCATCGGGGATCAACTTGGTATAAGTAGCTCTGGATAAAGCCTGTATGCCTCCCATTACCAAACCTACCGTGGCGGCGAGCATGTAGAATTCCTCCTCCTTGGCCACGAAATAGGCTGCCGAACAAATTCCTATCCAGGTGGCCACGCCGATCATTAAAGCATATATATTTCCCAACTTACTGGAGAGCCATGAAAAGAAATAAGAGCCAGCAATCCCGATAATTTGAATCAATAATATCGTCGTAATCAAACTTTTAGCGGGTAATTTCAATTCGTTCGCTCCAAACAAGGTAGCTACGTACATGACGGTCTGCACGCCCATATTAAAAATAAAAAAAGCAATGAGATAACGGGGTAGCATGACCTGCGTCTGGAGTTCTTTAAACACGGTTACCAATTTCTTAAACCCATTGAACAACCATCTTCCTTCCGGTCTACGGTTATGAATATTCCCGGGCAAGGCTCGTAAAGGGATTTGAGCGAACACGACCCACCAAATGCCGACAGACAAAAAAGAGAGCCGAGCAGGCAAAGATGGGTCTTCAATTCCGTACCAGGTCGGAAACATGATCATTGACAGATTGAATAACATTAGGATGACCGCCCCCAGATACCCTAAGGCAAATCCCCTTGCGCTGTAGCGATCAAAGTTATCTTCCGTCGCTATTTCGGGTAAAAAAGAATTATAGAAAACAATACTTCCACTCCAACCAATCAGACTGGTCATAAAGGCAATGACGGAAAACTCAAGGGTGTTTTGTTTGAAAAAAAACAAGCAAGCGGAACTGGTAGCACCCAGGTAGCAGAAAAATTTCATAAAGGTCTTTTTCCGACCCGTATAATCCGCTATGGCTGTACAGAAAGGAATTAGTAGGGCGATCAGTAAAAAAGAAACCGAAACGGAGTAAGAGAAAAGCACCGTATTCTTTACGTCCAGACCGAAAAACCGGACGATATCACTCCCGTTTTCAGCGATAGCCGTGGCACTAAAATAAACTGGAAAAACACTGGCTGTGATCACCAGGTTATGTACTGAATTTGCCCAGTCATACATACACCAGGCATTGATAATTTTAGGATTATTCTTTTGCATTCAAAATGGTGATCTAAGTAGATCCGGGATAATACAAGCCCACAATTTACACCGAATAGCCCTAAAAATAATCGTGATATAGTGTATTTTAAATTGAGCGAGGTTTTCCGCTTACCGTACAGGCCTCTTCGTTCAGCTTTTTAAATTCTCAACCGGTACCCTTTCACAAAACCATTTTTATGTATGATTTCGTTACAAAACCTTCAGCCGGACAATTTTGGGGACGGAACTATTAATGTAAAAAGTAGATAAATGCCCCCCTTTATGATTTAGATTTTTGTTATATATCAATATTTACTTGTATCTTTAGTGAATAAATCTGGAACTAGAAGCGCCCTTAATGCCGATGAAAAAGAACTACTTCACCTGGGTTTTACTGGTTTTACCTTTATGCGTCGCAGGTCAGGTATGGAAACCGGCCGAGCCACTCTCTCTTCCTACTGCCCGCCATGAAAGCGGCATGGCACCCGCTAACGGCAATCTCTATCTTCTGGGTGGCAGAGGGCAACGACCCGTAGAGGAGTACAACCCCAAAAAGGATTTATGGACTGTCAAAACGGATGCACCTATGGAGATGCACCATTTTCAGGCGGTCGCTTACAACAATGAAATCTACGTATTAGGGGCTTTCACGGGGGATTTTCCCCATGAAAAACCTATCCCTCATATTTACATTTATAATCCGGCTAAAAACGAATGGCGCGAAGGACCCGCCCTTCCTTCCGACCGACTTCGGGGTGCCGCAGGAGCTTTTAGCTACCAAAATAAAATTTACCTCGTTTGTGGTATCCAGGATGGCCATTACGACGGCCACGTAGCCTGGTTCGATGTTTTTGATCCCAAAACAGGAACCTGGGAAAAACTTCCCGATGCGCCCCGCCCACGGGATCATCTCCAAGTAGATGTCTATAAGGACAAATTATATGTGATCGGAGGTCGGCTTTCCAGTGCAAAAACTAATCAAACCCTAAACTTAACCGTCAGGGAAGTTGACGTTTATGACTTGAAAAAAGGCACCTGGGAGACCCTGCCTGCGGATCAAAATTTGCCTACCTTACGTGCAGGGCATTCGGTGGTTGCCTTTGGGGGACGTATCTTGGTTATCGGTGGTGAAAGCAGCACGCAAGTACCTGCTCATCAAGAAACCGAAGCTTACAACCCCAAAACAAAACGCTGGGAAACGTTCATGCCTATGACCCAGGGAAGACATGGCACCCAGGCAGTCGTATT
This sequence comes from Spirosomataceae bacterium, assembly GCA_041676905.1. Taxonomy (GTDB): domain Bacteria; phylum Bacteroidota; class Bacteroidia; order Cytophagales; family Spirosomataceae; genus Ravibacter. The sequence goes on along the minus strand of JBAYRB010000007.1, from coordinate 8,815 downwards.
AAATGGGAAGGTATATATCGTCTCCGGTTCAGGGAATCGGGGAGGTGGACCTGAGCTGACTTCCATGGAAATCCTGGAGAAATAAAATCAGAAGGGATAGCCGACGCCGATGTTCAAGTTCAGGAAATTGGTTTGTCTTGAATTAAATAATTTCCCAAAATTCAATTCATCCAATACAAAGCGTTGCAGATAAGGGTCATAGACCCGGGCTCCGAAATCAAAGCGTAGCACCACAAAGCTCAAATCATAACGGAGTCCAAATCCTGTTCCTACAGCGAATTCGCTAAGAAAATGGTTCCATCGCAGCATCCCAGACCCCAGCTCCGACCCGGAAAGGTTCCATACGTTCCCCACATCGAGAAAAAGGGCATAGTTAATTTTACCAAAAAAGTCGACGAGATGCCCTCTTAGCTCCAGGTTTCCTTCGAGTAGAAACTCGCCCGGAGATTCAATGGAAAGATTATTGGACGTATACCGGGGTTGGGTGGAGCCTGGCCCTAGGCGCCGGGGTAGCCAGGCACGGATACTATTGGAACCGCCTGCGAAGAAATATTTTTCATAGGGCGGAACACTGCTGATGCCTCTTTTCCCACCTCCATAGCTATGCACCCCTCCCGAATTAATACGCGCCACTAGCGAGGTCGTGTTATTCAGTTTCCAGTAGCGACGTAAATCTAAGTTCCAGCGGATGAATTTGAAAAATTGCAGGGTATCGCTCCCTGATCCCGGATTGACAATGCGGTTGATAAAATTCATTTGCCCGGGGAAGAAATTAAGGGATGTCCCACCTGACTCAAGAGAAGCCCTAATGTAATGAGCGTCCCTGGGACCGCCGAAAATAGGATTGGTGTTGTAGACGAAGGTAAAATTGATGTCGGAGACAAAAGACCGCAAAAAGCTATTTCTCAGGTTATTCCCTTGCAAGGCTAAGGAGTCGAGCAACTGCTCAAATTCTGCATTGATTTTTTGAGTGTTCAGAACACTCAGATCAATCAGTGATAGGTTATAGTACACATTATTGTTCGGCTGCAGCGAATAGGTGGCCGCTGACTTAATACTGGTCCGTACATACTCAGGCCGGTCGACGTAGTTGTAACCCAGGTTTATTTGTGTCTTTGGGTTTAAATAACCGTATTTATAGCGAAGCCCACCTAGGGGTAGCAAGAGTTGGGGGAAGGTAAGGGAGCTGTTTAAACCCAACTCTGTACTACGGTAAAGAATGTTACGACCGCCGTAGCCCGATACTGCTTCGATACCGCCCCGCAAGTTGATCTCGAAATTCTCCAAACCGTTAAACACATTTCGGATTTTATAGGCGAAAGTAGCGAAGGGACCCGGGGCTTGCGCTTGTATCACGTTCAAACCGACATCGGTCGATAGCTCATATTTGTTAAGTGGGATTACATTAATCTTACTCCTGACCTGATGACCCGTGGTGTCGAATGCCAGGTTTATAAACTGGAATTGGTCGGTCAACGATAGCTGTCTTTGGGTGTATCGTTCATCCAACTGACTATAAATATTGCCCGGGCGAAGCCGTACCATCGAATTCAGAATACGGGGCGAATAGCTTTTGTCACTGAAAATATAAGTAATCCCCTGGTGTTCTACCGTATCTCTGACCACACGGTTGGGATCCACTCCAGACGACGGCTGGACTTCCATGGTAACATCGGTAATGGAGAATTGCTGCTGTCCTGTTGGCGGAGGCGTATTGGCGACGAAGGTGTTGATATCGATCGTTTTACGAATACTATCAGCTTCGGTACGGATGGTATCGTTCACCAAGAAAGAAACATTTTGGCGGGTAAAAGCGTAGTAGCCGTTGTTTTTCAGTACGGTTTCAATGCGGATTCGCTCTTCTTCGAATATACCCTGATCGTAGCGATCACCCGGCTTGAGGAGGCTCTCGCCTAAACGCGGTTGGTTCAATAAACTATCGATAGTAGGATTTCGGCTACGTATGGTAGAATTACGAATAATGGTCGGTCGCCCTTCCCGAACGAAGTAGATATTTCGCACCCTTTGAAAGGAGGTGTCAAACTTATAGGTTACTTCCGCGTCAAAAAAGCCTTTATTAAACAGGTGGGCTTTGATTTTGGTCAGGTTATTGTCGGCTTCTTCTTTAGAGTGATAGACGGGTGGTTCCCCCGGTACGCGCATCCACCAGTTTCCTTGTTCCACTCCGAGTCGTGCCTTTTCGATGCGCTTGGCATATTTCCGTCGCAGCTTATTCTGTTTCTTTTCTGTCAAACTACTATCAGCCAATAGGGTTTGGTATTCCAATGTTAGGTCGGTGAGTCTGCGTCGATGGTATTCTCGGTTATAAACACTGGACCCTACCCGGTAAATCCATAGGTAGGGGTAGAGGGGCAATGCCAGAAAACGACGGTTGGGTTTGGTAGGAATGAGGGCTTCTATATCATCATCTTTGATAACTTTATTACCTTTAATCGAAGTTTTACCTAGGAGGTATTCTTTATCCCCGTTGTTCTTAGTGGTGGCACACCCTAAGAACCAGAAGGGCAGAAAAGTGGAAAGAATCAAATAAAAATGGCGAGGAAATTCAAAATATGCTTTCAAAAAACCAAATCAAATATTTTAAATCGCTGCAAATTAAGAAGTTCAGACAGATTCACCAATCTTTCACGGTGGAAGGGGCAAAAAGCGTTTCAGAACTATTAAAATCTGACTATTCGATTGAACTAATTGCCGCGACCGAAGATTTCATTTCGGAACACGAAGCCCTCCTTTCTTCTCGTGATGTGTCTGTCGTTAGTACCCGCGCAGAGGAACTTTCCCAGTTAGGGGCTTATCAAAGCAACAATGCCTGCGTGGCTATTGCTAAAACGAAAGAAAATCGATTTTTGGATAAATCGGGGCGTGAATTTGTCTTAGTATTGGACGACATCCGTGATCCAGGCAATTTGGGCACCATACTCCGTGTGGCCGATTGGTATGGATTTCCAAAGATTATCTGTTCGAGTACCTGTACCGATTTCTACAACCCAAAAGTGATTGCGGCCAGCATGGGATCGTTTACAAGGGTTCAAACTTTTTATACAGATCTTATCGAATATTTCGACCGAGTGGGCCCCGCTGTATTGATCGGTGCATTTTTGGACGGTACGAGTCTTTACGAGTATTCCTTTCCCAATGAGGGTGGGTATTTGGTGATGGGCAACGAAGCCAACGGCATTAGTAAAGAGGTAGCGGCGAGGATGACCGATCGGGTGTCGATTCCGCGCTTTGGGGGGGCTGAGTCCTTGAATGCGGGCATAGCCACGGCGGTGCTTTGCGACAATATTCGACGGAATTGGAAATAATTTTTTCGTCATTCCATTTGGTACAGATCAAAACAACCATTACTTTTGCAGCCACAAATTACTGCAACAAACAAGTTGCGTTAAGTTTAGAGGGTTGGCGGAGTGGTCGATCGCGGCGGTCTTGAAAACCGTTGTACCGCAAGGTACCGGGGGTTCGAATCCCTCACCCTCTGCAAAAAGCCGATTTCTGAAAAGAGATCGGCTTTTTTTGTTTTGCCTTGAAATGAATGCTGGGTATTTTATGGCTCAGACCAAAAAATGTGAAATGCCGGAAACAAACCTCATCCTGTAATCAGGAAAAGGACTTCCTAATCCCACTATTCAGGTTTTCCCAACTTCATTAAGCCTTGTAAGAATCGATCTGAATTGAGTCTGAAGGTTAATTTAAGAAAGTTCGATAAGTTCAACCAACCCCTCCAGACAGGCTCTTCCCATCTCCCCTTTAAAACACGATGATCACAGAGAAAGGTATCTGATTTATTAAAATCACTTCCTTTTATAGTTACTTGATATTGGGATCGTTAACGAACTATTGCGTAGTTTAAATGGGCTGGGTGGGGAACTTCTCTGTAATCACAAAAAAAGCCCTTAAGTAGAAATCAAAATTTAAACAATTGAATTCCACCCTAATAATTTAAACAGCACCCTTATTAGTTAAACAGATGGATATAAAAGACTTGAATTTGCTCTTTTAAATTGATAACAGAAACCCAGCTTTCCAGCAAATATTCTACTTCACCTTACGGGCTTAAGCGCGAAATGTGTAAGGCCTGATAGAACGATATTACTTCTGAGAACACAAATTATACAATCACGAGGAATAAATATCTTGTAGATTAACGCCTCTTGATGAATTTTGGATTATATCGAATTAAGATCAACTAAAATTGAGAAGGATCGATAATATTATATCTAACCTACCTGAGTTTTATATACCTATTAAAGGGAAATTCACAACATAATATGAAGACTTCCCTAAAACTGGGACAACATAGAAAGAGAAAACCAATTATCTTTATGTTGTTATGAAGAAGAGCAAATTCACCGAAAGTCAAATTATCAAAGCCCTAAAGGAGAACGAGTCAGGCCGTCCAGTTGAAACTATTAGCCGAGAACTGGGTATCAATACGGGCACGTTTTATAACTGGCGTAAGAAGTACTCAGGCATGGAAGCAAGCCAACTTAAAGAGCTAAAAGAGCTTCAAGTTGAAAACGCCAAACTCAAGCGTATGTATGCAGATTTGGCGCTTCAAAACACCATGTTAAAGGATGTGCTTGAAAAAAAGTGGTAGGGCCTTCTGCCAAGAAGAAGATTGTATCCTATCTGAAGGAAACCTACTCGTCGAGCACTCGGGCAGTATGTCAGCTAGTTGGATTAGCCAGATCGCTTTATTACAGAAAATCTGTGAAAGACGACCGACCAACAGAGACGAAACTGACAGAGTTAGCAAAAGAGTATCCTACCAGAGGCTTTGAGTGGTACTATCTTAAAATCAGGCAAGAAGGCCTATCCTGGAATCGGAAACGCGTTTTACGCGTTTACCGAAAGCTAAACCTCGGGCTGAGGAGAAAGCATAAAAAGCGCATCAATCGCCCTTATGAAGATGGGTTAGTTCAACCCATTCTTCCTAATGTCACTTGGAGTGTAGACTTTATGAGCGATGCGTTAGAAGACGGTAGAAAAATCCGGATTCTTAACATCATCGATGATTACAACAGGGAAGCCTTGGCAACAGAAGTAGGCCTGAGCTTTCCATCTGCCAGGGTAACCAGAGTCCTGGACAGGCTTGCTTTTGAACACGGTTACCCGGAAAAATTGCGGGTTGACAACGGGCCTGAATACACGGCAAATGAACTGAAAATGTACTGTGAAGACAAGAACATAGAACTCGCTTTTATTCCTCCCGGAAAACCACACAAAAACGGCTTTATCGAGCGGTTCAACCGCACTTTCCGAGAAGACGTGCTGGATGCGTATATTTTTGAGAGCCTATCTCAAGCCCAAATAACTAGTGAACAGTGGAGATTAAGTTATAACATGAATCATCCCCATCAAGCATTGAGTGGGATGAGTCCCGTTGCTTTCAAATATGCCCGGCACAAAATTATTGAAGCCTACGAACAAGTAAAGGCTAAAATGAATGGCTCCCTACGGTCGCCAGCCTTGACTTGTTCTACAGCCTTCAATGAATTAGGGTGCGAGCAATTTGAGGAAAAAAGTTAAATTTAAACTGGTCCCAGAAAAGGGAAGCCTTCAAATAAACCTGAGCCAATATTTATTTTGTTAAAAGCATTCTTAAAAATATTGAGCTCAAAATAGACACAACTTAAACGCATTGGAGAGAAATTGGCTATCGGAAAAAAAAGTCTTAAATACACAATCAACAGCTTGGAAAAGGCTCGTAAACAACTAATAAAAGACACAAATAAAATTTTATTTTACGGTGCCCAGTTTGCATTTGATGCGGTCACCCTCATCTAGGGCTTTGTTTTATTGCAATACACAACTACATTCATCGCACTATTGCAGATTTTTCTCCTAAAAAAATAAATTTAATTATTGCAGTCTGGAAATTGATGAAGTACTAAATAGTCGTATTGATCTTATTATTGCCATTGCTACTCTTGTAAAACACAGGGAAGAAGAAATCTTAGACGCTACCGCTCACAAGTAGACATTGGCTTTAAATAAAAGTTACGAATTTCGCCAATTCTAATTACCATTTAAGCTTGTATGCCGTCAGGTAGGTGCTCGCTCCCCAACCACCTCACCTATTTTACCTCCCGCCTTACAGAAATTCCCCTACTTCCTTCGGTAGAATACCATTGATGCTTATTTTTGAAGTACTTTTACAGGATGGTCTTGATAAGACTGCCTATTCTATCAATTTCATTTGGGATGATATCGAGGTACTGCTTCTCAGATGGACGGCGGTATTCACGATATTTCCTTCACCATTTAACCAGTCGATAATGAAACAAACGAAACACACCAACCTACTATTAACTTTATTCATTTTTCTAATTCCATTGGTTTGGGGCTGTAAAAAGACAGAGGAACCTGAGCCTATTCCAGAAGATGCTACCATTGAAATCGCCGCCCTCCTGTCGATGAGCGGCAATTGGTCTACCCTGGGTGTCACGTCAAAGGCGGCCATCGAAATGGCTATTGATGAAGCCAATGACGAATTCCTGCAAATGGGTTTGCCGTATAAATTACGTCTAGCTGTTTTGGACACCAAACTAGAACCCAACACGGCCGCCACCTTGTTTTCCCAATTTACCTCCTTGGGCGGTAGAATCATCTTAGGTCCACAATCCAGTTCTGAACTCGCCGCCATCAGAGATCAAATGGGTTCCACGCCAGGTGCCATGGTTATTAGTCATAGCAGTACTGCCGGAAACCTAGCTATCGCCAATGATGGGATTTATCGTTTTTGTCCGGCCGATGTGCAAGAGGGAAATGCGGTAGCCCAAACCATGACAACCGATGGCATTAAAGCCCTCGTTGCCCTTGCACGTAACGATGACGGCAACAAAGGCTTGCAGATTGCCACCACCAACGCTTTTTCAGAACTGGGCGGGCAGTCTGTCCATTCCTTCGAACCCTATAGTGAATCGCAAGAAGATTTTACAGATTTGCTACAACAGGTCAAGGCGAAGATTGAAGAATATTCCGAACAATACGGATCTGGTGCGGTTGGAGTCTACCTAGCCTCTTTTGATGAATGTGTAGCGCTTTTTAATCAGGCAGCTACAGATCCAATTTTTAGCAGTGTACGTTGGTATGGCAGCGACGGAGTAGCTCATAGCGGTGTTCTGATCAATGACGCTGTCGCTGCAGAATTCGCAGAAAAGACGCAGTATTTTGCACCTACCTTTGGACTCCCCTCGGATAAGGAAAGTGTGTGGAGCCCGCTTTTAGAAGAATTTAAGGGCGAAACAGGACTGGATGCAGACGCATTTACCTTGGCTGCTTACGATGCTGTGAAGGTAATAGCCAAGACCCTAGTCGCTACTTGGAGCCAGTTTCCCTACGTAACGCTGGAGTCGTTTAATGCCGAATTTATCAATCAGGCCAACTCCTATTCCGGTGCGACTGGCAGCACATCTTTAAACGAGTTTGGAGACCGGGAACATGGAACCTTTGATTATTGGGCTATCCAAAAACAAGGATCGAGCTATCAATGGGTACTGAGCGGGCGCTCCGAATAGACATAGGGTATAACCCATCGATATGAAAAGTCCCCGGTTAGCGTTATGCCGACCGGGGACTTTTTGATGGTAAATCCTCCCTCAGAACTTATTCATCTTTCTTCATACTTTCGGATAACTTGACCCTATTGGCGAACTTAACGATCAAGAAGATTACCCATGCAATGAGGAGGAATTGGATCACGTTGTTCAAGAAGGCTCCGTAGCGAATCGCCACTTCGGCCGCTTCCCCTTCGGCTTCTCGCAAAACAATTTTTAAATCGTCAAAGTTGACGCCTCCGATGACTAATCCTAAAATTGGATTAATGATATCGTCGACCAAAGAGGTAGTAATCTTACCAAAGGCGGCACCAATGATCACACCGACGGCCAGATCCAGTACATTCCCTTGCGCAATAAAGGTTTTGAACTCTTTTAGCATATGATTTGAAGATTAAGTTGCCCGTTTTAAATGTTTAAAATTTATAGAGAAAGCCGATCGAAAGAGCCTGTGCCCATTGGATCCGCGCAATTTGGTCATCATCATAAAGCATAATTGCGCTCACATTTACGTTAAAATATTTGTGAATTTTAGCTGTGATGCTCGCGTCGAGTCGGTGATCGGTGTGAAATGAGGTATTTCTGTGCTTATCATTGGACGCAAATAATTGGTAACGCCACTTCAAATTGATGTTTTCGGTAAGGTTTTTGTCGAAGTTGGCTATTAATTGAGCCAAGGCTACTTCATTTCGTACTTTTTTCCCAACGGGCACACCGTAGTTGGTCTGATCGGGTGTATTCAGGTAGACTTCGTCGTCGATTACGAACGTCTGACGAAGGGCACCCGGAGAAAATGTCATGTAGAAATAAGGGACGGGGTTATATTGAATACCGATGGCTTCGGTGAGGTAACCCGGTGCCAGAAAGTTTGAAATTTTCTTTCGGATCTCACCACTATCAGGCCGGGTTTCGAAGGTATAACCCCGAGCAAACTGGGTTTGAAAGTTAATAACCCCGACCAGGCTCCAATGTTTTCCTAATTCATAGCCATATTTCGAGTCCAAAAATAAACGGTCAAAGCTCTTTCGGGGTTGCAACCCGGCATTTTTAACGATACCATATTGAGATTGTAAATCGTTTCGCCAGGTGTGTTTCCCCTTTTTGAATTCGCGGAGTGCATTGAAGAAAACACCCAATGAAATTGAATTGACCCCCCCGCCGGTCCAGGCTGTGTTGAATGAACCTTGATTAAAATTGATACCAAATTCTGTTTTAGCTTGCCACGTCGTGTCTTT
>JBAYRB010000006.1:0-16278 GCA_041676905.1 Spirosomataceae bacterium | reverse complement strand
GAAATCGTTTCTACAATCCTGCCCCTAAGGAAAATGCATATGGGGGCGTTAAGATTGGTTGGAAATGGTAGGAGAGGCCTCCTAATTTACGGTAAAGTACTTTAAACACGAAAAAGCCACCGATCGTAGGTAAATAGATCGGTGGCTTTTTCGGTGTGAAAGGACCCCTACGCGGAGGTCTCTGTTTCTTTTTTACCGGTATAACGAACAAAAATGGTAAGCCAAGATCGTCTCGCTAAACGGAATATCACTGGGGTTAATATGATGAACAGGGGAATTAACCAAAGGATAAGTTCGACGATATCGAGGTTAAACCAGCGTAAGCCTAGCGGGACGACTGCAATGACAATGGCCGTATAAAAACCGTAGCTCATGTACATGGCACCGTAGTAGAATCCCGGTTCAGGCATAAAACTTTGTCCACAGTGTGAACAATTTTTGTTCATTTTATCAAATTCCCGGACGGGGAAATAAGCGCTATTGTGTTTAAAAAACTGTCCTTCATGACAGCGTGGGCACCGGTTAAAAAACACACTGTAGAGCCGACTTCTTTTTAACATGACGATTTGGTTTTCAATGTTTGCAAAACTGATACAGCGGTAGTTTATTTCGCTGAGTCAGGTGCGGGATCTTCGTAATTCGGTCCCGAGGGGACATTACAAAGGCGCTTTGAAAGGTTCACCACAGTATCGTGTAACCTTTACGTCGGAATAATTGTGTACAACATTCTTTAAGGAAATTGTACTTACCGGCGGGTATTGCCCAGCAAATTTTCCTATTGCTGGCATAGCGTCTGTAAAATCCAGAGCGGAATTCGTGCTCCACCCGATTATGTTAGTTACTGTCAACTACAGCTTTTTTGCAAATGTACGAATCCTTGGGCGCATAGAGAATAGAGAAAAGAGCGAAATAGTTGCACTTATCGCCGAGTGCTCGCCTACTTTGTGCCGATGGTTTTTATGAGCATTCCCCGGGTCAACCGTGCATTAACGTCCATACCGTTCAAAATGGAAAGTTCCTCTATACGGTTGGAAGGCATATTCAAAGCCTGCATCACTTGTTTAAAAGTCCCATCTTGTGGTACCGTTTTGATGATGATTCTCTCTGGTTTACGATTAATTTTGGAGGCATCCGTCAATGCCCGGAACCCATTAGCAACAGATTTGAAGGTATTGAATTGATTATTAAAGTCGGATTGATAACTCATCCCATGTAAGACGTACATTACCTTATTGTATTCAATTATCCAGGTTGCAATCTGTACGGTTGTTTTCGGGTCTGCTGTCGTTTGCCCCTGTTCTTGGGCCTGCTGACTGATCATGACCATGGCCGGGTTGCCATTGATCGTCTGTTTTGTACTCTCAAGAACTTTAAAATTATATTGTTTGACCATGTTTTGGGCGACCTCCTCCAGGGTGTTTCCGGAGCCTAAGGTTAACATCATGAGGGCTTTTCCATTGCTTGGTGCCATTTGAAATTGTATCGGCGAATTTTCGTATTGCCAACCCTTGGGAACGGGAAACTGAAAACGCAGTTCAGGATGGTAGAACGCGTTGTTTTCCACATATCCTTGTCGAGGGTCTTCACCATAAACGATGCCGTCGATACGACGTAAATATTGGTCCCGGTTGACGGCATAATTTCCAGGATTTTTGCTTTGATAGTCCTTAGCAAGTTGTTGAACTCGCTCGAAGCGGTCTCCGGGGTCAGGGTGAGTCGACATAAAATTGGGTATGCTTTGGCCACTTTTATCGCTCAACCGTTTCAGAGTCCCAAAGAATTGAGCCATTTGTACAGCGTCATAGCCTATTTTGCTGGAATAGGAAACTCCGATTTCATCCGATTCTGTTTCGTGTGCACGGCTATAGGTTAACATTAATAATTGCAAGCCTTGAACGGCACTTTCGCCCATTGCTCGCACTTGAGGGGAAAGTATCATTCCTGCCATCAAAGCGCCCTGTCCTAAGATTTGGGAGGTTTGTTGGCGAGCCGAATGACGAGCAGTGATATGTCCAATCTCATGTCCAAGTACCCCAGCAAATTCGGCTTCGTTGTTGAAGTGTGCCATGATACCGCGGGTGAAATACACATACCCTCCCGGAACGGCAAAAGCATTCACCACCGGTGAGTCGACAATATAAAACTGATAGGGTAAATCAGGGCGATGAGAAATCTTCGCCATAGCCATCCCCTTTTCCGAAATAAAGTCTTGAAGTTTTTTGTCCTCGTAAATCCCCATCGTAGCAACGATCGATGGGTGAGACTCGGCCCCCAGGGCGATCTCCCTTTCTTCGGACATAAATACGATTTCTTTTTTTCCGGTAACAGGATTGACCGAACAACTGTAAAAAACAGACGCTGTTGTCAATAGGAATAATGCTGGGATATACTTCAAAAGCCTTTTCATGGGATGCGATGTGAAATAATGTCAGTTCAAAGATTCTTAGCTCGTTGGGTGTACTCCTAATTTGATACGAAAATAAGGGAAAATAGTAACGATTAAGCGAGGACCTTTGGTAAAAGAATGGTATCCGTCCCTTTAATGTTCGTAACAACGTAACAGGTTATTGGTGAAAACCTGTAATTTGCACTCATTTACGAGGTGAATTTTACAAGGAATAGTGTGTATGGTAAACGTGTCGAAAAGAAAAAAGGTATACAGTTACCTACCGGGGTTTTTAAATAGAATTGATTTTTTGGGGATATTCGAAAAGGATCCGTTCGGCAATTCTTTGCTGTTGAAAAGGCTGATGATTTTCGTGTTGGGGTGGTTTACTTATTACCGTCTCACGGCAGTTAATCGGTTGAAAATAGAAGGGATGGAACACTTGGCCAAACTCCCTGATCAGGGTGTATTGTTCCTTTCCAATCATCAGACTTACTTTGCCGATGTAATGTCGTTTTACCACGTTTTTTGTGCGTCTAAATGGGGGTATCAAAATACCGTTTCCCCTCCATTTTACCTGTTTTCGCCCCGGGCACGGATGTATTACGTCGCCGCAGCTGAGACGATGAAGGAGGGGGGGGTTCTTCCGAAGATATTTACGACTGTTGGGGCCATTTTGGTACAGCGCTCCTGGCGTGCGAAGGGAGAAAATGTTAAACGTGAACTGGATAACCGAGGCCAGGAAAACATTGCGAAAGGATTGGAACATGGGTGGGTTATAAGTTTTCCCCAAGGAACTACCAAACCTTACGCCCCCGTGCGGAAAGGGACAGCCTATTTGATAAAGGAAAATAACCCTATCATTGTACCGATCGTGATCAACGGTTTTAGAAGGGCTTTTGATAAGAAGGGGTTGCGGTTTAAAAAGCGAAACACCTTGTTAACCGTCAAAATTCAACCGCCCATGGAATACGATCCTAACGATACGGTGGAAGAACTGGTTGAAAAAATAACCGTAGCCATTCAGCAGACTCCTCCCGACTTCGCACAGGGCATTCAAGCCGGATCCTAACGGGTTGATTAAAAAAATATTCAGAAATAATGCCGGATATTTTGTTTTTGACAATTTGAAAAACTACTTTTGCGCTCTGTTTTCTAAAAACCGATAATTTAAGCCACAAGCCAATGGCACGCGATCTGAGATTAACAAGAAATATTGGTATTGCAGCGCATATCGATGCGGGTAAAACGACTACCACTGAGCGTATTCTTTATTACTCTGGGGTAAATCACAAACTTGGTGAAACCCATGAGGGGGGTGCTACCACCGACTGGATGGAGCAAGAACAGGAGAGAGGTATCACAATTACATCAGCAGCTGTAACGGTATCTTGGCCATATCGCGGAGAAAAATATCATGTAAATATTATCGATACGCCAGGCCACGTTGACTTTACCGTTGAGGTAAACCGTTCACTACGCGTCCTGGACGGATTGGTGTTCCTCTTTAGTGCCGTAGACGGCGTGGAGCCCCAATCGGAAACAAACTGGCGTCTTGCTAACAACTATAATGTTGCCCGGATTGGTTTCGTCAATAAGATGGACCGTTCAGGTGCCGACTTCTTGAACGTTTGCCGCCAGGTAAAAGAAATGCTGGGATCTAATGCGGTTCCTTTGCAATTGCCCATCGGTTCGGAAGAACATTTCAGGGGCGTTGTCGACTTGATCAACAACCGCGGTATGATTTGGAATGAGCACGATAAAGGAATGACTTATGAAGTTGTGCCTATTCCGGACGATATGGTGGACGAAGTTGCCGAATGGCGTGAAAAACTTCTGGAAGCCGTAGCGGAATACGACGACACTTTGATGGAGAAGTATTTTGAAGATCCCAACTCCATCACTGAAGATGAAATCCTTGCTGCGCTTCGTGCTGCTGTCATCGATATGAAAATTGTTCCCATGGTATGTGGATCATCTTTCAAAAACAAAGGTGTTCAAACCATGTTGGATTTGGTGATGGCGCTATTGCCTTCGCCACTTGACCGTGAGAATATCCGTGGGGTAGATCCTCGTAACGGTAATGAGATCAATAGAAAACCATCTACCGATGCTCCTTTCTCAGCGCTTGCGTTTAAAATTGCTACCGACCCTTACGTAGGGCGTCTTTGCTTTGTACGGGTCTACTCGGGTGTTCTTGAGTCGGGTTCGTATGTATTGAACAACAGATCCGGTAACAAGGAGAGGATTTCACGTATCTTCCAGATGCATGCTAACAAGCAAAATCAAATCGAGCGTTTGGAAGCTGGTGATATCGGAGCGGTCGTAGGATTTAAAGATATTAAAACAGGAGATACCTTATCCGACGAGAAGAATCCAATTATCCTGGAATCAATGGAATTCCCAGAGCCGGTGATCGGTTATGCTGTGGAACCAAAGAAAACAGCGGATCAAGACAAGTTTAGTAATGCCATTGCTAAATTAGTTGAGGAGGACCCAACCCTTACCGTGAACACGGATCAAGAAACAGGTCAGACTATTCTCCGCGGTATGGGCGAGTTGCACCTTGAAATTATCATTGAGCGTTTACGCCGTGAGTTTAAGGTGGAAGTCAACCAAGGTGCGCCTCAGGTAGCTTACAAGGAAGCGCTTACTAAGAACTACGAACACAGAGAGGTTTATAAAAAGCAAACCGGTGGTCGCGGTAAATTTGCGGACATCGTTTTTGAAATCGGACCCCGTGATGACGATGAGGTCGGGCAAGAGAAAAAGCAAGGCTTGCAGTTTGTCAACCAAATTGTGGGTGGTGTGATTCCAAGAGAATTCATCCCGTCGATTCAGAAAGGTTTCGAAGAGGCCATGTCAACCGGTCCTTTGGCGGGCTATCCAGTAGACTCCTGCAAGGTTCGTCTCTTCCATGGATCTTTCCACGACGTTGACTCTGACTCCTTCTCTTTTGAGATGGCCGCTCGTTTGGGCTTTAGAGAGGCAGCACGCAATGCAGGAGCGAAACTTCTCGAACCTATCATGGCTGTTGAAGTAGTTACACCTGATGAATATACCGGTCCGATCACTGGTGACTTGAACCGTAGAAGAGGTATCATGAAAGGTATGGATACCAAAGCCGGTTCTCAGGTGATCAAAGCGGATGTTCCTCTAGCAGAATTATTCGGCTACGTAACCGACCTTCGTACCATCAGTTCGGGTCGTGCATCGGCTAACTTGACGTTCTCTCACTATGATTTCGTTCCTGCTAACTTAGCGGACGCAATCATTGAAAAAGCGAAAGGAAACGTAAACGCATAAAACGAAGCCGGGTTTTACCGGTGCATAAAGGCAGTTTGGAATAAATGATCCTTTCAAACCGTCGATAAAATAAAAATCGGATCAATATCAAGTAAGATGAATCAGAAAATCAGAATTAAGCTAAAGTCGTTCGATCACAACCTGGTAGACAAATCAGCCGAAAAGATCGTAAAAGCGGTAAAAGCTACAGGAGCGGTAGTAAGTGGTCCAATCCCTTTACCTACGCAGAAGGAGAAATTCACCGTACTCCGTTCTCCACACGTCAACAAAAAGTCAAGGGAGCAATTTCAGCTTTGTACCTACAAGCGTTTGGTAGATATTTATTCCTCCAGTGCTAAGACCGTAGATGCATTAATGAAGTTGGATCTACCTAGCGGGGTGGACGTAGAAATCAAAGTTTAATTCGATTTCAAGCAACATACATCAGGTGAAGGTCCAGGCCGGAAACCACATCTGATCTCTGATAGATAAGCGCCAAATGACCGCTTACTATCCTTCGGAAAGGAGATCAGATTCGCGTCTGATCTCCTTTTTTTATTTCGAAAGGTGAAAAGACGTTAGAAACTTTGTAAATCCGTGGAGGTTAAGTTGTTAAATGAAAATACTTTTTCTAACTTTGCGCTCCATTTATAATTAGGTTAATACCTGCTGTTTTAAACAATTTATTTCGAATGTCTGGTTTAATAGGTAAGAAGATCGGAATGACCAGTTTGTACGACGCTGATGGGCAGGCTCTGGCGTGTACGGTTATTCAGGCTGGGCCTTGTGTGGTTACACAGGTCAAGACCAAAGAGAGTGATGGCTACAATGCTGTCCAACTGGGTTTCGGTGAGCGTAAGCCGAAGCACACTACGAAACCGCTTCTGGGTCATTTTCAGAAAGCGAGTACCACTCCCAAGCGTAAGCTGGTTGAGTTTAAGTATTTCCAAAAGCAACTGCAGCTTGGGGAAACATTATCCGTTCAGGATGTATTTGTAGAAGGTGAATACGTCGATGTGGTTGGTAAGACCAAGGGGCGTGGTTTCCAAGGTGTTGTAAAGCGCCACGGTTTTGCTGGTGTGGGTGGTCAAACACACGGTCAGCATAACAGGCAGCGTCACCCAGGTTCTATCGGTGCATGTTCATTCCCTTCCCGCGTATTTAAAGGTCTTCGTATGGCTGGCAGGATGGGTGGCAATAGGGTTACGATTCAAAACCTTCGTGTTTTGAAAGTGATCCCTGAGCAAAATCTCTTGGTGGTAAGTGGTTCAATCCCAGGAGCCAAAAACTCATTTGTAATCATTGAAAAATAATACCGATGGAACTGTCAGTTTTGAATATAGAAGGTAAAGAGAGCGGTAAGAAGGTGACTTTACCGGAGGAAATCTTCGGCATTGAGCCGAACGAGCACGTCGTATACCTAGATGTAAAGCATTATTTGGCTAATCAACGTCAAGGTACACATAAAGCGAAAGAGCGCGCTGAGGTAAGTTATTCTACACGCAAGATCAAACGTCAGAAAGGTACGGGTGGCGCGCGTGCAGGTAGTATAAAATCTCCCGTATTCGTAGGTGGTGGCCGTATTTTCGGTCCACGTCCGAGAGACTACGATTTTAAATTAAACAAGAAAGTGAAAGATCTGGCACGTAAATCAGTGCTTTCAGCCAGAGCTAAAGAAGATGCCATCGCGGTATTGGAGCCTTTCACTTTTGAGCAACCCAAGACAAAATCTTATCTGAGTCTATTGAACGCTTTGTCTTTGAACGACAAGAAGACACTTCTCATTCTGGATTCTTACGACAAGAATGTGTATTTGTCGGGTCGGAATATACCAAAGACAAAAATCACTTCGGTTGATTCGGTGAATACCTACGATTTGATTAATGCGGAGCGTCTGATTATCACAGAGACGGCACTGCCAAAAATTGAAACCTTATTGTCTGAAAAATCATGAGTGTACTAAAGAGACCCATTGTTACCGAGAAGGTTGCGGGTTTAAATAGCCAGGGTAAATATGCTTTCGAAGTCGATTTGAATGCCAATAAGATCGAAATTAAGAAGGCCGTTGAGCAGTTGTATGGTGTTAACGTTAAATCGGTAAACACCATGAGAGTAAACGGTAAGTCTAGGACCCGTTCTTCCAGAGGGCGTTTTGTTACCGGTAAAACTTCGACATACAAAAAGGCAATTGTAACGGTTGCCGAGGGAGATATTATAGACATATACGGAGAGGTTTAATCGCCCCCGTTGCGATAGATCATTTAAGAAATGGGAATCAAAAAACTCAGACCAATTACACCAAGTCAGCGGTTCAGGATAGCGCCTGATTTTTCTGACATTACGGCGAAAAAGCCTGAAAAGAGCTTATTAGAGCCTTTGAAAAAATCGGGTGGTCGTAACAGTTCAGGCCGCATGACCGTTCGTCAAAGAGGGGGCGGGCATAAGCGTAAATACCGTATCATCGATTTCAAACGCAACCGTTTGGATGACCCAGCAACGGTATTGACCATTGAATACGATCCTAACCGTTCAGCGCGTATCGCGTTGATCCAATACGGAGATGGCACCAAAAGTTACATTTTAGCGCCCGATGGATTAAAAGTCGGACAGACGATTATTTCAAGTGATACAGCAGCTCCTGAACTGGGTAACTGCTTGTCACTGGGAGTTCTTCCAATTGGTACCATTGTTCACAATATCGAACTTACCCCTGGTAAGGGAGGTCAGTTAGCCCGCAGTGCAGGGACCTACGCTCAGCTGGTTGCCCGTGAAGGTAAATATGGCGTATTGAAACTGCCTTCGGGTGAAATGAGAATGGTACTGGCTACTTCGAGAGCAACCGTTGGGACGGTATCGAATCACAACCACATGAACGTTACCATTGGTAAGGCAGGTCGTAGCAGATGGCTAGGCCGTCGTCCAAGAGTACGTGGGGTAGCGATGAACCCGATCGATCACCCCATGGGTGGTGGTGAAGGCCGTGCATCAGGGGGTCAACCTCGTTCGAGAACTGGTCTTTTTGCTAAAGGTAAGAAGACTCGCAATCGGAAAAAGAATTCTGAAAGATTAATCATCAGTAGACGCAAAAAGTAAAAAGTAGATGTCACGTTCCCTAAAAAAAGGACCATACATTGATTTTCGGCTTTTGGCCAAAATCGAAGCGATGAACAATTCAGGTAAAAAGTCAGTCATCAAGACTTGGTCGAGACGTTCGATGATTTCACCTGATTTTATTGGCCACACTTTTGCTGTGCACAATGGAAATAAATTCATTCCAGTTTATGTAACCGACAACATGGTGGGTCATAAACTTGGGGAATTCTCTCCGACGAGAAACTTCCGTGGTCACACAGCCAAAAAGGATAAAGGAAGAAGGTAGCAAATAATAGTGTTTCCGGGTTTTGTCCCGAACGCATAAAGATTTAAAATGGAAGCAAGAGCAATATTACGGAATGTTCCGACCTCACCCCGGAAAATGAGGCTGTTAGCTGATCTAATTCGCGGTCAGCGGGTAAGCAAAGCCCTTTCGATCTTGAAGTTCCAGCCTCAGGCCGGTGCTCCTATCATGCATAAAGCACTGCTTTCGGCAGTAGCCAATTGGCAACAAGGCAACGAAGAAGCAAAATTGGAAGAGGCCGATCTGGTAGTAAAAACTGTATTTGTTGACGGTGGACGCATGTTGAAGCGTCTGCGCCCCGCTCCTCAGGGAAGGGCTCATCGTATCCGTAAACGGTCAAATCATATTACGATCATAGTTGACGACGTGTCGGAAGCTTAGAAACGATCAAAACTAACTAAAAGAGCAAATTTGAATGGGACAAAAGGTTAACCCAATTGGTCTGAGACTTGGAATCGTAAAAGGATGGGATTCCAGTTGGTATGGAGAGAAAGATTTTTCGGATAAACTCGTTGAGGACGACAAGATTCGTAAGTACATGAGTGTTCGTATCCCTAAGGGAGCGATCTCGAAAGTGGTGATCGAACGAACACTGAAAAGAATCACCCTCACTATCCATACCGCCCGTCCGGGAATTGTGATCGGTAAAGGAGGTACAGAAGTAGACAAGATCAAAGAGGAGCTTAAGAGTATTACAGGCAAGGACGTTCAGATCAACATCTATGAGATAAAAAGACCTGAAATCGATGCTAAACTGGTGGGTGAAACCATCGCACAGCAACTCGAAGCCAGAATTTCTTATCGTCGTGCCATGAAGCAAGCTATCGCTTCAGCCATGCGGGTAGGAGCTCTCGGAATTAAAGTAAGAGTTTCAGGACGTTTAGGGGGTGCCGAAATGGCGCGTACCGAAGAATATAAAGAAGGACGGGTTCCGCTTCATACACTCCGTGCGGATATTGATTATGCCATCTCCGAAGCACAAACCGTTTACGGTAAGATCGGGATCAAAGTATGGGTGTTCAAAGGTGAATTGTACGGAAAACGTGATTTGACTCCTTCAGCGCTTACCGCTGCTACCGACCGCGGATCGGATCGTTTCGACAGAGGCGGTGACGATCGTGGAGGAAGAGGTGGCGATCGCAGAGGCGGCCGTGGCGGCGATGATCGTCGTGGTGGAGAACGTGGCAAACGCGGTGGTGCAGGAGCCAAAAATAAAAGGAAATAATTGACGAATCTTCCCATGTTTTTTGATGGGGTAATTATTTAGATCATGTTACAACCTAGAAGAACCAGATTCAGAAAGCAACAGAAACTGAAAGGTAGTTTCAGTGGAGTAGCCTCACGCGGGCATCAAATTGCTTTTGGTTCATTTGCCATTAAATCACTGGAATCCGGTTGGATTACCGCGCGTCAGATTGAGGCGGCTCGTATTTCAGTCACCAGAGCAATGAAAAGAGAGGGGCAGGTTTGGATCCGAATTTTCCCAGACAAACCCATCACCAAGAAACCTGCAGAGGTACGTATGGGTAAAGGTAAAGGTGCTCCTGAATATTGGGTAGCCCAAGTAAAACCCGGAACCATACTCTTCGAAGCAAGTGGTGTTCCCCTCGACTTAGCCAATGGTGCACTGGCTTTGGCCGCTCAAAAATTGCCCGTAAAAACCAAGTTCATTGTAAGAAGAGACTATCAGGAATAGTCCCGGTATAAATGAACATATCTAATCGGAAAGGAAAAATGAAAAAGCAGGACATTAAGGGATTGACCCTCGAAGAAATCCAACAAAAAGTGGCCGAGGAGAGAGAACGCTTACTGAAGTTAAAATTTGCCAATGCGGTTTCTCCAATTGAAAATCCACTTAGGATCAGAGCTTCGCGCAGACAGGTAGCGCGCCTTCTAACAGAAGCTAATAGTAAGAAAAACGCTGTAAAAGCATAAAGAAATGGCTGAAGTAGTAAAAAGAAACCTAAGAAAGGAAAGAACTGGCAAGGTTGTCAGTGACAAAATGGAGAAGTCGATCGTGGTGGCCGTAGAAAGGAAGATTAAACACCCCTTTTATGGGAAGTTTATGAAAAGAACGACACGATTGGTGGCTCATGATGAGAATAATCAGGCAGGGTTTGGCGACATTGTACGCATCATGGAGACCCGTCCTTTGAGTAAAACCAAGCGGTGGAGACTAGTTGAAATTTTAGAAAAAGCTAAATAGAAATGGTACAGCAGGAATCAAGGCTATCGGTAGCTGACAACAGCGGGGCCAAAGAAGTTTTAGTGATCCGGGTACTGGGAGGTACGGGCAAACGTTACGCTTCCATCGGTGATAAGGTGGTGGTCACCGTAAAGTCAGCCCTCTCTTCAAGTAGTATGAAGAAAGGAACGGTCTCTAAAGCGGTGGTGGTTCGTACAAAAAAAGAAGTGCGTCGCAAAGACGGAAGCTATATTCGGTTTGAAGATAATGCCGCGGTATTGCTGAACAACAACGACGAACCAAGAGGAAGTCGGATTTTCGGTCCCGTTGCTCGGGAATTACGTGAAAAGCAAATGATGAAAATCATTTCTTTGGCACCGGAAGTACTCTAAACCATCTACACCGGACACGCCGATAAGGTAGCGAAAGGGTATTCAAAGACAATAGAAAAAATGGCAAATAATAAGAAAGGCTCCGTAAAACGTCACGTACGAACTGGAGATACGGTTAAGGTGATTGCCGGAAACTCGAAAGGAAAGACCGGTAAGATTATTGCAGTGCTTACCGACAAAGATCGGGTTGTGGTAGAAGGGGTAAACCTTGTTACCAAGCATTTGAAACCGAATGCGAAAAATCCACAAGGAAGCATCGAGAAAAAAGAAGCCGGTATTCATATCAGTAACGTACAGTTGATCGATCCTAAAACAGGAGAGCCAACTCGTATCGGGCGCAAACCCAACGCAGAAGGTAAACTTCAGCGCTATTCAAAGAAAACCGGAGATTTTATCTGAGGAGCTGAATAAATACAGTGGGTCGGTAATCCACTTTCAATAAAACGTAAACAATGGCACGATTAAAAGAAGAATACAGAAACGTTATTGTACCGAAACTGAAAGAAAAATTTCAGTATAAATCGGTCATGCAAGTTCCTCGTTTGTTGAAAATCGTCATCAACAAAGGGATTGGCGCAGCCGTAGCAGATAAGAAACTGGTCGATGTCGGAGTTGAGGAATTAAGCCTGATCACAGGACAAAAAGCAATTCCTACCCTCTCGAAGAAATCGGTATCAAACTTTAAACTACGTGAAAACATGCCCATCGGAGCAAAGGTTACGCTCCGTGACAAGATCATGTACGAATTTTTGGATCGATTGACCTCGGTCGCTCTTCCAAGGGTACGGGATTTCAAAGGGGTAAGTGAGAAAGGATTCGATGGCCGGGGGAACTACACCATGGGTGTGGCCGAACAAATCATCTTCCCCGAGATCAGCATCGATAAAGTCAACCGAATTTCGGGAATGGACATCACTTTCGTTACCTCGGCAAAAACAGACGAAGAGGCTTATGCCCTTTTGAAAGAATTGGGAATGCCCTTTAGCAATTTGAACAAATAACGGAAAGCAATTACATAAATGGCAAAGGAATCAGTAAAGGCACGTGAACGTAAAAGAAGGCATTTGGTTGCAAAGTATGCCGAAAAACGCGCCAAATTAAAGGAGGCAGGTGATTGGGTTGGTTTGGATAAACTTCCCCGCAACTCCTCTCCCGTACGTCTACATAACCGTTGCAAAATCACGGGGCGCCCCAGAGGGTACATGCGCAAATTTGGTATCTGCCGGGTGGTCTTCAGAGAAATGGCGTCGGAAGGAAAGATACCAGGTATTACGAAAGCGAGCTGGTAGGAGCTTTTGAAGTTTGATTTCAATTACTTAACTTTGCACTCCTTTTTTGGAATGTGCTTAAACGAGTCAAAATAAATGGTAACGGATCCCATAGCAGATTATCTGACACGCATCAGAAACGCCATAAAGGCGAGGCACCGGATTGTTGAGATACCTGCATCCAATATAAAAAAGGAAATCACGAAAGTGCTTTTCGATCAAGGGTATATTCAAAACTATAAGTTCGAAGATGAAGGTTATCAAGGAACTATTAAAATTGCTCTCAAATACAATCCATTGACGAAGCAACCCGCGATTGTCAAACTGGAGCGTGTCAGCAAACCAGGTCTACGGAAATATGCCGGAGTAGACAACCTTCCCAGAGTACTTAATGGGTTGGGGACTGCGATCTTATCGACACCCAAAGGAGTGATTACTGACAAACAGGCACGTGCCCTGAATGTAGGCGGAGAAATAATTTGTTTCGTGTACTAATCGGATAATTGAAAGAATAATGTCACGAATAGGAAATAAGATAATACAGGTGCCGGCGGGTGTTACCGTGACGGTATCCGATAAGAATGAGGTTACGGTGAAAGGGCCGAAAGGAACCCTGACGCAGAAAATAGATCGTGATATCACCATCCAACAGGAAGGTGATGAACTCAGAGTGGTACGCCCAACCGACCAAAAAAGGCATAAAGCTTTACACGGACTTTACCGCTCGCTGGTTAATAACATGATCGTCGGTGTAAGTACCGGCTACCGGAAAGAATTGGAACTGGTAGGGGTAGGTTACCGTGCCACTGCCAACAACAACGTACTCGAGCTGAGTTTGGGTTACTCCCACTCCATTTTTATGGCGGTTCCTCAGGAAATCAAAGTTACAACCACAGCTGAGAAAGGTCAAAACCCCAAGATATTCTTGGAAGGTATTGATAAAGAGTTGATTGGACTGGTCTGCGCGAAAATTCGATCGCTGAGAAAAGTGGAACCGTACAAAGGTAAAGGTATTCGCTTTGTGGGTGAACAAATTCGTAGGAAAGCGGGTAAAGCAGCTGCTAAGAAGTAAGGTCAGTTAACTAGAAAGATTTAAGAATATGCCTAAGAAAATGGATCGGAGACAACGTCTCAAGTACAGTATCCGGAAAAAGATATACGGTACCGTAGAACGCCCAAGGCTTTCGGTATTTCGCTCTAACACCAATATTTACGCCCAAATAATCGACGATACCGATGGAAAGACTCTAGCTAGCGCTAATTCCATCGAACTCGGCGAAGCGTTCCGCAAGAACACGAACGTTAACCATGCGGCTGAAG
Organism: Spirosomataceae bacterium; assembly: GCA_041676905.1. Taxonomy (GTDB): domain Bacteria; phylum Bacteroidota; class Bacteroidia; order Cytophagales; family Spirosomataceae; genus Ravibacter. The sequence goes on along the minus strand of JBAYRB010000006.1, from coordinate 2,045 downwards.
TAGGTAAAAAAGTAGCTGAAAGAGCACTTGCAGCCGGTATCACCAAAGTGGTGTTCGATCGTAACGGGTACTTGTACCATGGTAAAGTAAAAGCATTGGCCGACGGAGCTCGTGAGGGAGGCCTACAATTTTAAGAATTTCGTAAGATGTTAAAACAATCAAGACCAGCGAAGGTCAACGAAGCAGAGCTTAAAGAAAGGGTTGTCGCGATCAACCGGGTAGCCAAAGTTGTAAAAGGAGGACGCCGGTTCAGCTTTTCAGCCGTAGTGGTAGTCGGAGATGGTAAAGGTGTGGTAGGCTACGGGTTGGGTAAAGCCAATGAAGTAACCGACGCCATCGCCAAAGGTATCGACGACGCTAAAAAGAACTTGATCACTATCCCCATGGTGAAAAGTACAGTACCCCACCCTCAGGAAGGTAAATTCGGAGGAGGAAAGGTATTGATCAAACCCGCCGCACCCGGTACAGGAGTACTAGCAGGCGGCGCCATGAGGGCCGTATTAGAGTCGGCAGGGATCCACGACGTTCTTGCCAAGTCGAAAGGTTCATCCAATCCGCATAACGTCGTGAAAGCTACTTTCGATGCTCTTTTGAAAATGCGAGCTCCCCATCAGGTAGCGATGCAGCGTCGTGTCAAGTTGGATAAAGTGTTCAACGGCTAGGAAGTCGCTTTGAACGTAACCGAATAAAGAAAATGGCAAAAGTTCGTATTACTCAGATAAAAAGCACCATCAAACGCCCCGAGATTCAAAAGCGAATCATCAAATCGTTGGGCCTTGGAAAAATTAATCGTTCGGTTGAAAAAGAACTTAACGATACCCTCGAAGGTGCGATCCGTAAGGTAAGTCACTTGGTTAAAGTTGAGAATATTTAAGTTCGATCTAAATGAAACTTAGTTTATTAAAACCGGCAGAAGGGTCGGTGAAAAATGGGAAGAGAGTAGGTCGCGGCCAAGGTTCCGGACGTGGGGGCACTTCAACCCGCGGTCATAAAGGAGCTAAGTCACGTTCCGGTTACAGTGCGAAAAAAGGTTTTGAAGGTGGTCAAATGCCCCTACAACGTCGGGTACCTAAATTCGGATTCAAGAATCCTACCCGCGTAGAGTATAAGGCGATCAACCTGGATACCCTTCAAGCATTGGCAGAGAAAACAGGAGGAAATGTGATCGGCATTGATACACTTTTGGAAAACGGTATTGTGGGCAAACACGATCTAGTGAAAGTGCTCAACCGGGGAAAAGTAACTTCTGCTCTGGAAGTATCAGCACATGGATTTTCAGCTGCTGCAATCGCATCTATCGAAGGTGCTGGTGGCAAAGCTATTAAACTTTAACCAATTCGGAATTCATCCGATGGGTTCAGGCCCTGAAGGGATCCGCCAGGTTTATACCTTGAAGAATGAAACGATTCATTGAAACCATCAAGAATATTTTTTCTATCGAAGAGTTGAGGACTCGTATCCTCAACACTTTGTTGTTTATAGCAATCTTTAGATTGGGGTCATTCGTTGCATTGCCCGGGGTCGATCCGGCTAAGCTGGATGTATCAACGGAAGGGCTCCTCGGATTGCTAGATGTTTTTTCTGGCGGTGCCTTTAGTAAGGCTTCCATTTTTGCATTGGGTATCATGCCGTATATCTCGGCGTCGATCGCTATTCAGCTATTGACCATGGCGATGCCCTATTTCCAAAAAATGCAAAAAGAGGGGGAGTCAGGCCGTAAGAAATTGAATCAAATTACCCGGATTTTAACGATTATAGTAACGATTGCACAATCGCTTACTTACCTAAATACAGCCGTCCCTACCGAAGCCCTACTCGTAACGCGCTTCCAGTTTAACCTGTCAGCCGTTATCATTCTGACCGCCGGAACCATGTTCTGTATGTGGTTGGGTGAGCGTATCACAGACAAAGGAATCGGAAATGGTATTTCGATGCTGATAATGATCGGTATCGTTTCACGCTTCCCTGCCTCGATTCTCCAGGAAATGGATTCACGCGGAAGCGGTGGAATCTTGCTTTTTGTATTGACACTGGTTGCTTTGTAT
>JBAYRB010000005.1:0-17420 GCA_041676905.1 Spirosomataceae bacterium | reverse complement strand
TCGAAAACCGCTAAAGCTGTGACACTATTCGAGCTGTCCGGTGCGCCACAGTCTGCCCAGAGTCCTCCTTTTCGATACCGAAAAACTTTTCCCGTTTCAGTGGCTCCTGGTTGGCAAACACCGGCATAAAGTTCGCTTTTGAATTCGGCTAAAGCGAATGCCAATAAGGTATTACCAGGTCTTCCCTTATCCGTCCACTGACCTTTTAAACCATCATCAACTGCAAATTGCAGTTGCCGATAACTCGATTGGCTGGTCGGGGAGGCATTGCTTTTCAAACTAAGGTGAAAACCCTTCTGGGATAGAGGATCAAACTGACTGATGATGTCGCCACCTATATCATCCATATCAGCTTCGGTATAAATCCATGCCGAAATACTGAAGTCGGCCGTTCCTGGATGTAGTTTTTCGGATGCTGGAATTTCAACCCAGCAAGAACGACCGTCAAATTGTGCGAATGCTGAATCAAAATTTATGGGTCCATGGACCACACTGGTCACAGAACCAACTTCTCTCACTTGCGCATTTTCTGAAAATGGCCAATATCCCACTAGGTTTTTCGTTAAGGCAAGCTGACCTTTGTCGTGGGTACAAGCGTAGAGTAGATAGATTAAGAAAAGGGCTAAGGATAGGGCTCGAACGGACATATTGGGCGAAATTAGATGTTGAGATACGGGTGCAATTATAGCGCGTCTAGCACTGGTTATTTAGGTGCTCGAATGGTCTTTTTAAACCAGTTTTTAGGGATTTCCAAACTCCAAACCTGACTATCAAGTTCATGTCGGTCACCGGTAGCACCCCCGGCCACCCAAATTTTGTCTTGAAATACAAAGGCGGCATGTTCATGCCGTTTACTCCAACTAATAGCCGATTTGAATTCGGTCCAATTTTTACCGTCTTCAGAATACCAAACGTCCCCGCAATTACCATCTTTCTCGGAGGTCCAGCCACCCAGTACCCACATACGATTTCGATAAACAACGGTAGAATACCAAAGACGAGGTCTCCAGGGGGCGGATTCTGTAACAAGTTGCCAATTGACACCATCTTCCGAACACCAGACATCGTTTTTTGCTTGTGCAGTAGGGGCCCGCATACCACCGGCCATAACCCAGATTTTCCCCTTGAAAACTACAGCTTGGAAATGTGCTCTTTTAGACCAGGGAGCTTCATTGGTTTCCAACTTCCAGTGCATTCCGTCAGCCGACGACCACACATCATTCATTAAGGTAGAATCGTTGTTTTTATAAAAATCATCTGTTCCACCCATTATCCATATCCGATTTTTAAAGACAACCGCAGCCGCTCCTAGTCGTTGCCGCCAGGGAGCCGAGGGGTTAACTAATTCCCACTTTACGCCATCCTGCGTCGCCCATACTTCGTTACTGCAATCGGTTCCCGGAACTTTCCTTCCTCCTAACATCCACATCCGATTCTTAAAAACTACGGAACCTGGAAGATCACTATACTCCCAGGGGGCTTGTTCTATTACCCTCGTCCAATTTTTTCCATCCGCCGATTTCCATACATCCCGGGGATTGGGGTCTCGTGCAGTAAACCATCCTCCCATAATCCACAGCTGATTGCGGAAGACAAATTCTCCCTGTGAGTCCCGAGGCCTCCAAGCAGCGTTTTCAGTCTCGAGCGTCCAACTGATATTTCCCTTTTGTGCGAATACACTACATTCGCTTCCCACCCCAAGGGTTATATATAAAAGCAGAAAAAATTTAGGTAAAATCCCCGCTATTAGGTCTTGAAAAAGGTAAGCAATAGGCGAGCGAGTAACGCCGTTGGAATGAACAATATTCAGCTTCATTTAGGAATAGGAAAAAAACACAATACCTTACTCTTTAATAAAGAGGGTAGCAATAGGCTGATACTCATTCGCTTGCGAGGATTTCAACAACTCGATTGAGAATTTCAGGGCATGGGCGCTTTTATGGGAGCTGTTATTAGTCCAGTAAATTCTTTACGAAATAATAGATTAACCTTGTTTTTCGCCTTTTAGTAAGGGCAATAAAGCTGTTTACCAGTCTTTAATCTAAAATAGAAGCGATATTGTGTTGAAAGAAATTTGAATACGGAACAAGGGGTTCGTTGACTAGACTACCTGTTGAATTGTTGGCGGAATAATACTACAATGGCGACCCTTGATTGAGTGCATTTATTGTGTTTAAAATGAATCTTAACCTAAAAGCTAAAAAACAAAATACCTACGACGCCATCGTTGTTGGGTCGGGAATCACAGGGGGGTGGGCAGCGAAAGAACTCTCCGAAAAAGGTTTGAAAGTATTGTTATTAGAAAGAGGGCCTGACGTCAAACATATTGAAGGCTATTCTACGGCCTTATTAAATCCCTGGGATTTTCCCTATCGGGGGCGTTTAACGACTCAGGTGAAGGAGGAATATCCGGTGCAAGCACGAAAATTCGCGCTTACCGAGGCTACCACCCATTTGATGACCCGTGATATCATGTACCCCTACGAAGAGAAAAAACCCTTTCAATGGACTCGAGCATTTGTTGTGGGGGGACGTTCGTTGGTATGGGGACGACAAAGTTACCGGTGGAGTGATCACGACTTTGAAGCGAATTTACGGGACGGATATGGGGTCGATTGGCCCATTCGGTATCAAGACATAGCTCCATGGTACGATTATGTTGAAAAATTTTCGGGAATTAGTGGTTCTATGGAGGGCATTCCTCAACTTCCCGATGGCATTTTTCAGAAACCGATGGATTTGACATGCGTAGAAAAGCATGTTCAAACAGCCGTTGCCAAGAAATGGAAAGGTACGCGACGTCTTATTATAGGGCGTGCAGCCAACCTCACTTCACCTACCGAAGAACAGATCAAACAAGGTCGGGGGGCGTGCCAGTTCCGGAATATGTGTATACGAGGGTGCCCTTATGGAGCGTATTTCAGTACGCAATCGGCTACCTTACCGGCTGCTATAGCCACGGGGAACCTCACATTACGCCCCGATTCTCTGGTGCATGAAGTCATTTATGACGAACAAAAGCAAAGGGCTGCGGGGGTTAAAGTCATCGATCAAAATACCCGCGAAGAAATTGAATTTTATGCTAAAGTCATTTTCTTAAATGCCTCCACGTTGGGCACCAATTTTATTCTATTGAATTCGACCTCTAGTCGATTTCCAGAAGGCTTAGGGAATGACAGTGGTGTGCTGGGTAAATACATTATGGATCACCATCAACAAGCTGGTGCAAGAGCCACTTTTGAAGGTTTTGATGACAAATATTTTTTTGGTCGAAGACCGAGCGGTATATATATACCCCAATATCGAAATTATAGCGAAAAAGCGAATGGGTATTTGAGAGGTTATGGCTATCAAGGCGGCGGCTCGCGTAGTGGATGGCAAAGGGGAATGTCACAACGGGGATTTGGAGCAGAATTTAAAACATCACTGTCCAAGCCAGGTCCATGGTCCATGAGCTTAAACGGTTATGGAGAATGCCTGCCGTACGAAGACAACAAAGTCTACCTTGACCGCACCAAGACCGACCCATGGGGTTTGCCCATTCTCGTCACCGATGCAGAATACAAGGACAATGAAAGGGCTATGAGGAAGGACATGATCAATGACGCCATGGAAATGCTGGAAGCGGCAGGCGGTAAAAATATAACACCGGTGGACGACATGAAATACATAGGATTTTGTACGCACGAAATGGGCGGTGTCCGAATGGGAAAAGATCCGAAAACCTCGGTGTTGAATAGGTGGAATCAGTTTCACAGCGTTCCAAATCTATTTGCTACCGACGGCTCATGTATGACTTCCGCTAGTTGTTCGAACCCTTCACTCACCTACATGGCGCTAACCGCCAGGGCTGCCCACTACGCTGTGGACGCCTTGAAAAGGGGAGACATCTAGGGAGAGATTTGATCCATTAGTCGACCCGCATCAAATCCGGTTTAGCGTATCGTAAACGTGTTTTCTCCAATAAGAAAACCTTCGCAATACAGCTGGACGGTATAGGTACCGGGATTGAAATCACCCGTGCGGTCGTATATAATGCTTACGTCTTGGTTCGTGTTGTTGTAGTTGACCTCTTTGGTAAAAGTATACGGATGGGTTTCGCCTTCGAATAGGAATGTTCCCGAACCCGTACTGGTGTCAGAAATCGTAGCGCCGTTTGGATCGAGGATCCGTAGATAGATCAATTTGGTATTTTGTTCGGCGAGGGGGTTCTTTTCTAACATAAAGTCTACCCGAATTTTATCAATTCGACGGGCTCTAGCACGTTCACCGTCCCTCACTTTTCCTTTCGGTGAAATCGCAAATATTTTAATATCTCGTGCCTTTAATGCTGAAGCCAAATGAACCTTGCCCTCCAAAACTTCTGTTTTTGCCAAAGCCCCTGTCAATGAATCTTCTACGGTTTGTTTTTCGCGACGGAGGGTCTCGGTAATCGTTACAAGTTCGTCTCTCTCACTGAGTAGTTGTTGGTTTTCTTCACGTAGATGAACGATTTCCTCATCTTTTTGTCTAAGGAAAATTTCATACTCCCGAATTTTATTGGTCAGATTAGTATTGCCTCGACGCAGTGCCAAACGGTCTGCTTCCAGTTGGTTTTTCATTTTGGTTAACTCTTCCAAATCACCTCCCAAGCCTTCAATTTCCCGAATTTTGGCATCCAGCTCCTTCGAAATGCTATCGAGCTTAACTTCGGTGGCGGCTAGCTCCGTGATGCGCGTCCCAAGATCGTCTCTTAATTGGGCGCTAAGGTTACGTTGTTGGTAATATAGGTAGGCAAAAACACCTGCCAATAAGGTCATGACGACCAGCGCTATTACGAGTCCTTTGTTATTATTTTGTTCCATGTATAAAGATAAAGATGATCTGGGATCAATATCAAAAATCGTTCCAATTTTCTAATTCACACACTCATATTGGCATTATATTCAGCTGTAAATTTTATAAAGTGTTTTGTATTTTTGCACTTCTATTCACCTGGAGGGTTAGGATGTACCAATGAATTGCCATACCTACACTCCTGTAAATTGCAGCTAGATAACCAATGGGAAGAGCCTTTGAATATAGAAAAGCCAGAAAATTTAAACGGTGGGGCCAGATGGCTCGGGTATTTACCCGTATTGGCAAGGACATTACGTTAGCCGTGAAAAACGGTACTGCCGACCCAGCCACCAATTCAAGATTAAGAGCCGTCTTGCAAAATGCGAGAGCTGCCAACATGCCCAAAGAAAATATTGAACGGGCTATCAAGCGAGCCACCTCCAAAGATCAGGAAGACTATAAGGAAATGGTTTATGAAGGGTACGGCCCTCATGGCATAGCTATATTGGTTGAGAGTACGACCGACAATCCTACCCGTACGGTAGCAAATATTCGGAGTTATTTTAACAAAGCGGGAGGGAGTTTGGGTACGACCGGGATGCTTGACTTTATTTTTGAACGGAAATGTATTTTCAAAATCAAAAATACAGGGTTGGATCTCGAGGAGCTAGAATTGGAGCTGATCGATTATGGTGCTGACGAAGTTTTCTTAGATGAGGAGAGTAATCTTATAATGATCTATGGAGAGTTCACGGCTTTTGGTGCACTACAGCAATACCTTGAAGAAAACAACTTCGAAATTGAAGAGGCTGATTTCGAGCGGATACCGCATGATGTTAAATCACTAACTCCGGAACAGGCTGCTGACATCGAGAAGCTCATCGAAAAGATAGAAGAAGACGACGATGTACAGCGGGTTTATCACAATATGGCCTAAACTTTCCGGGGATTTGAATCCTAAGGAAAGTCTAGGCTATTCCATTACTTATCTTTAATCTCTTCATAATCGATATATTCTCCACCTTTTAGGTTGGATGAATTTCGATTGGGTGTAATGTCCACATTGATATTCCCGTTTTGCTTCTGTTGCGAAGCATTCGCTCTTTTTTGCTCTTTTAATATTTGGCGACCGACAAGTAAGTGGAATAAAAAGCGCCGGAATATGGGAACAAAAATGATCAGGAAAAAGAAGATGAGTATGATGTTGAACAGTAATTTCATTGACCTTTAGTACTATTGTTTTTAGCGAACGATTTCAGTTTTCGGCATTGAATCCTTAACGAACCGAATTTTAAATTAAACGAAAAAAACCTCATTATATTCCCCGAATATACGATCAGCGGAATTTATATGTTAAACGGCTAATAGCCTATGGGATTGGTGTGTTAACATTTCAAAGTTAACACAAATAAACCATATTGTCGGTGTTAGAGGCTCTCAAAATACAGATCCCATTCATCCGCACCCAAAGCCCCCAATATACTGTCCGCAATAATAGAGCCGTCTACGTTATGGTCCTGATCCTTAAGGACGTATAGCGCATTGGGTACCCGAAGAGCCAACAGCCTTTCTCGTAAAAGCGTTTGTTGGCGGAGGTCGATAACATTGTCCTTTAGTCCGTAGATCAGAATCGTTCGTGGGGATTCGGTACTTGCCAAATGCACCGGACTTGTTTTGTAAAGGACTTCTCTTTTTGGATTACCGTCTTGGTAACCGCTCATATTTTTAACATCGTTCCATAGATTGGGATGCAGCAGATCCGGCATAGTCGTTTCCGTTATAGCACTCATTCCGACTACCGTATGGATCTTTTTCTTACCTAATGTATAAGCATAAGAAAGGGCAAGATGGCCTCCTGCACTGGCTCCCATGATCGCATATTTTCCCCGTTGTATATTGTATTTTTCAGCGTTCTTCTTCAGAAAACTGATACAACTGTCGATGTCGGCTATTTGGTGTTCGAAAAGGGTTTTCCCGGTTTCCGTTACAAATAAGCGATAATTGATATTTACGATCGTTAGATTTTTTCGGGCCTTTTTTAACCCATCGACCGTGGGTTCTAAAAACCATTTATCTCCATAGTTCCAGTTCCCGCCATGGATTAAGATAACCACATCCGAGGGGTTGCGATAAGCATTCTCTGGATAGTAAATATCAAAACTCTGATACTCTTTGCTTTTTCCGTAGGCTACATCCTTTTCCTCGTTATAGCGCACAATGGGTTCGTTCACGCGTGAAACAAACTCCCGGTGTTCCATTTCAAGTCTTTCGCAGGAGCACAGGAGTAAGATCATCAGAGTAACCTGTCCTACTCCCCAGGGGAACGAGGTCAATCGTGTCGTATTCGTCAATGGTATACTTGGACTTTTTTTACTTCGTTACGTATTTTAAGACAAAAATAGTCCTAAGCCTGTAAATACGTTAGATTTTGATAAAAATCTTGTTGACATACATCCATCTTAAAATGAGCCATAGCATCAGTAATTGGAAGGCACCTCGCACCAAATGGAAGTAAGGTTCGCCTACCCACATAAAGTAATCCTTACCAAAATGTATTTCCATCGATTCGTGAATGAATCGCGGACCTACCTCTGCTAACACATAGGCTGCAATGGAGTTAGCCCCGATAACAAGTAAAAAGTAGAAAGGTTTCTTTATTTGACGCATGTCGGCCAAATAATAGAATAGTCCCATAAAGAGAAAAGCCCATCCCCCGCTAAACAATACCCAGCCCGGAGTCCAAATGCGTTTGACGATAGGACTGATCCCCATCCAGGAAAGGATGAGTGAAAAAAGAAGCAAGCCTCCACCTACTAACAGGAAGGTCTTAAGGAGGTTTGGTTTTTGATCTCTTAGCCATTGACCGGCAAATAATCCCAAAATCATGGTGGCTAACGTCGGAATAAAGCTGAGCGTAGAGTAGCCACCCCCGTTATAAACGAAGGGTTTTTCGCGAGGGAAAAGATTGAGGAACCACTGATCAAAAGCCCAGGCAGGGTTGGTGTTTTTATTCCAGTGAGCTGCAAAGCCTTTCAGATGGTGCTCCCAATCGGCAGGAACTCCTGTTTTTGACCAGTCGAAATCAGGGCCAGGTAAAGGGTAAGTGGCAAATAATAACCAATAGCCTATCAGGATAGCACTGAAGGTGATCAATTGAATCCGGGGTTTGGCGAAGCCGAGTGCAAATAAAAATGGGTATCCAAGACCGATTTGAGTAAGGGTGTCTTCAAATGTAAAGTTGGTTTGGCTGCTGTGCATGGATCTCAAAAAAATGCCGAGCAGAATCAGTATCAGCGCCCTTTTCAAGGTATGCGCCCACAATTGCGTATTGGTCATCCCCTTTTTCCGCCTAGCCAAAAGGGAAAAGGGTAGGGCTACCCCCACGAGAAAGGAAAAGGATGGCTGAATTAAATCGTGAAGGGAGCAGCCAGTCCAGGGTACGTGGCTTTGGTGAAATGCCAAAAACTCCCAAAAGGAGCTATCGGGTAATTCCCGGGCTATGCGTCCTAGACGAAGCACTTCGGCCATCATCAAGAACATGACAAATCCACGGAAGGCATCAATCGATGCCACGCGTCTGTGCCGGTCGGTAAGAGGTTGCGAACTCATTAGGTTTTGTTAGGAATGCTAGCGACTACTATCAATATTACCTGAAAGCGCTTTTCTGTACTATATATACTTTAAAAAAATGTTTTCACCCGATAACTGGTACCGATGCGTCAGCGTTGATAACTTTGTAATATCACTAACTATAAAAGTTATTCAATGGAGTCAGATCAGGGCTGCCAAAACGTTTTTTTTGTCGGAATTGGAGGTATCGGGATGAGTGCAATCGCCCGATGGTTTAATATAAATGGTTATCAGGTAGGAGGTTATGATCGGGCTTCTACCCCTTTAACCCAAGCGTTAGAGAAGGAAGGAATGGTCATTACCTATGAAGATAGTGATGTTCCTCCCAGTGGATTCTCCGATCCTGAAAAGACGTTGGTTGTTTATACACCGGCTATTCCGGCCGATCATCGGATGATGCGCTATTTCCGTGCGGGAGGTTTTAAGATTCAGAAAAGGTCTCAGATACTGGGTGAGCTTGCCGGGAAAATGACCACGGTGGCCGTGGCGGGAACCCATGGGAAAACGACTACTTCAAGTCTTACGGCTCATCTCATCCGATCGGCGGGAGTGAATAGCGCAGCTTTCTTGGGAGGGATCAGCAACAACTACAACAGCAACTTTCTTCTTAACCAACCCGCCGAAAACCTCAAGGAGGTTGTATGTATTGTAGAAGCGGATGAGTTTGATCGATCTTTCCTGACCCTCTTTCCCCATGTAGCGGTGATTACTTCTACCGACGCCGACCATTTGGATATTTACGGGGACCATCAGGAGCTGTTGAATTCGTTTCAAGATTTTGCTAATCAAATTGATCGAGATGGGACCTTATTCTTAAAAAAGGGGCTTGGAATTACAGGACCGGAACGCACATTTTCGTATAGTTTGCAGGGGGGGGACTACTATGCTGATCATATTCGTTTAGAAGATGCCCGATTCATTTTCGACTTACACACGCCCTCAGGGCTAATTAATAATATCAAACTACAAACACCGGGTTATCATAATATTGAAAATGCGATTGCGGCGGCTGCAGCTGCTATGACCGTAGGCGTTAAGCCCGAGCAAGTGAGGGATGGCCTCAACAGTTTTAAAGGGGTAAAGCGGCGTTTTGAATACATCGTCGAAGGGGATCGAATCTACATTGATGATTATGCCCATCACCCTGCCGAAATCACAGCCTTTTTAAAATCCTTGCGTGGTCTTTATCCTACGCGAAAGATTACAGCCGTTTTTCAACCTCATCTCTATACCCGTACCCGGGATTTTGCTGACGAATTCGGGCAAAGTCTTGCCTTGGCTGACGAAGTTATACTTCTCGATATTTATCCAGCTCGGGAATTACCCATAGAGGGAGTCGATTCCAAAATGTTGTTGAAAAAAATACCGATGACTCAAAAAAAACTGATGTCAAAAGAGGATTTAATTAGGTTTATAGGCGAAACCCCACCCGAGCTACTGGCCACCATTGGGGCGGGCGATATCGATAAATTGGTGCCGGTGATAAAATCGATTTTGCAACCATCTTATTTTCCATAATTTGTAAAGATTTGTTAATATTACGTCCATGATCATAAACGCGGGATTTTGGAAAAAAGGAGCGAAACTAATCCTGTGGGGTTTGGTTTTTGCACTTTGTGTGGGGATGGCGGAAAGGAAATTGTTTTCACTGCGTTGTGAGGAAATTATTGTTAATTTCCCTGATACGGAGGCCGCAGGGTTTGTTTCCAAAACCGATATCGTGAATCATATTAGTAAAGAAGGGCCGATACTCGGTAGGAAGATGGATCTGATCAACCTGGCGGAAATTGAAGAATCGGTTCGAAGTCTGACGTTTGTCAAACATTGTGAAGCCCAAAAAGATTTTTCCGGAAATCTCATTTTAGATATTGAATTGTACTTACCCATAGCCCGTTGGATCGATAGTCCGGGGCATCGGGAGGAGTGGAAAAAGGCCAGAGGCTTTTATATTGAGGAAGGAGGGCATTATATCCCTCTTTCCAATCGTTTTACAATGCAGGTACCGCTGGTAAGTGGGGAGTATGTCCGGCAATTGAAGGGTTTGAATAGCGAAAAGGGTAAACCTTATCTCGACCTGATCCGATTTATTCAGAACGATGCTTTCTGGAAAGCACAAATTTACCATATAATGGTAGATGCTGATGGGGAAGTTCGTTTTCTGACCACATTAGGAGACCAGATCATAGAATTTGGTCAGCCCGTACAGATCAGCTCAAAATTGAGAAAACTAAAAATTTTCTACGACAAAGTACTTTCGAAAAATTGGAATACCTATTCAAGAATAAATATCAAGTATCAGGATCAGGTAGTTTGCGAATAAATTAAAAGTAGAATTATGAAGGGGAGCAATGTAATTGCTGGTATTGATTTAGGAAGCAGTAAAGTTTCCATTGTAGTAGCGAGACCGGTAACCGATTCCATCGGCTACAGTTTAGAAATCCTCGGTTTCGGTACAAGTCCATTACCCAAAGGAGCAGTGGTTAATGGATCGGTAGAAAATATCGTTCAAGTCGCCGAAGGGCTCGCCAAGGCACTCAAAGGCGTTTCATCGGTCGCAAACTATCCCTTCGATACCGTCAATGTCAGTTTTAGTGGACTGAATGTAAAAGTTATTGATCAAAAGGATGAAATTATTCGACCGACTACTTCTTCGGGTGAGGAGGTCACCGAGCATGACATCGCACAGCTGATCAGCGAAGTAACCCGCGTTAGAAAACAGAAAGATAGTAATTACGACGTTCTCCACGTTTTACCCCGGTATTTTATGGTCGATAATGTAGGCCAGATCACCGAGCCGGTAGGTCGACAAGGGATCAAATTGGGCGCTGACTTTTTGGTTATTTCAGCCAATAGCCAGTCGTTAAAAAGGACAAGGAGAAGCCTTGCCATGGTAGATCCTACCCTGAGAGCCGCTAATATCGTATATGCACCTATTGCCACTGGCCTTGCCGTATTAACCGAAGAAGAAAAACAAGCGGGCATCGCTTTGGTCGACATAGGGGAACAGACAACCGACCTGGTTATTTATCAAAATAACTTCATTAGACATGTCGCTTCTTTCCCTATCGCAGGGAATAATATTACGAGTGACCTGAAAACCGGATGTGGTATTCAACTGTCTAATGCAGAAGAATTGAAATGTGCATTTGGCTCAGCATTGGCCGAAAATGTGCCGTCTAATATTGAAATCTCAATTAACTATTTGTCGGGTCGGCCACCTCGTAAAGTACTTAAGAAAAATGTAGCCATGATCATCGAAGAGCGATTGAAGGAAATCGCCGCCATGGTATACGGAGAAATCAAACATCAAGGCCTCGAAGAAGAACTCATTGGTGGTATCGTCCTAACCGGGGGAACTTCCTCTATTCCCGACATCGAAACGGTGTTTAGTCGTGTGATGGATAATATGAGTGTGCGTGTGGGTCTGCCTGAAGGGCTCGATCGTACTTCTATGGCCGACATCGTCAGTTCACTTTCCTACGCATCGGCCGTCGGTCTTGCCTGGGCGAGCATCAAACCCCTGGACGAGCGACTCGTTTCGAGAAAACCATTTACCCCAGTAGCAGATGCTTTCGGGTATAAAAAAGCAGAAGGAAACACACATTTCAATCCAACTCAGCAGGAGCAATCCGATCAGTTTGCCGAAAGAAGCCCCTCCGGACGTTCCGGTATCGATTTATCAGGGTGGTTAAACCGGATAAAAAATACATTTATTAGCAGCCGGGAACAGGCAAATGACGCCGGTAGCTACGATGATGAGGATGAAAAATAATGACTAAAACCATATCCTGATCTCATATGAGCGCGGAAGAACTTGATAAATTATTCAAACAAGACTATATCCTACATAAAATCGTGAAAGAAGAATCGCACGCACCCATTATAAAGGTCATTGGAGTAGGAGGCGGTGGTGGAAACGCTGTCAACTACATGTACCGAAAAAAAATTAAGGACGTTGATTTCGTCATTACCAATACGGATCGACAAGCCTTACTTGAAAGCCCCGTACCTGTCAAAATACAATTGGGAGCCACCCTTACAGGTGGTTTGGGAGCGGGTATGGACGTCACTTTCGGACGAAATGCCGCCCTGGAAAGCGAAGACGAGATCAAGGCAGTACTAGAAGGAACCACCAAAATGGTATTCGTCACTGCGGGAATGGGAGGAGGAACCGGTACCGGAGCTGCTCCAGTCATAGCGGGTATCGCTAAGAATATGGGCTTGCTCACGGTTTCAGTCGTTACAGCCCCTTATTCCTGGGAAGGTACCCAAAAGCTGGAACAAGCCATGGCTGGTATAGCCGAGCTTCAAGCTAACAGCGATACGGTATTGGTGGTTCTAAACGATAAATTGGAAGAACTTTACGAAGACCTACCACTCACTAGAGCCTTTGCCCAAGCCGATGACATACTCCTGAATGCCGTTAAAAGTATTTCTGAAATCATCACGACCAGCGGAACCATCAACACGGACTTTAGAGATGTGGAAAGGGTATTGAAAGGGGCGAAACAATCGGTCATGGGAACCGCGGAAGCAGAAGGGCCTGACCGTGCACTCACGGCTATTCAAAAAGCACTCGACTCTCCATTGCTCAACGACCGCGATATCTCAGGCGCAAAAAGTATTATCGTGACCCTCGCAACCTCTTCCCAAAAAGAAGCAGTTGTACGGGAACAAAGGGTGATCACCTCTTATGTGACCGAACAGGTTAAAGGGAATCACCTACTCTTTAAACTAGGAACGATCAAAGACGAAACCCTGGGTGAAGCGCTCCGGGTAACCATCGTCGCTTCCGGTTTTGAAGGTGGAGGAAAACTCGAAATCCCAAAACTCTCCGATCTGTCGCAAACGGCTGAAGAAGAGCCAGATGGCGAAGAAAGCCTGGCACCTAATGCTGGTGTTGAAGAGCCCCAGGCTGAAAGGGAAGTACCTACCCCCCAGCGTGCGAATGATGATAAATTCATCGTAGAGGAAAGTGTGGTTGAAGAAGTCACGAAAACCGGCCCTACAGTCATAGAAGTAGGTGAATATGAGGCGGATCTAGAAACTGACCACCTCGTAACTTCTTCGCGAAAAACTATTTTCGTCGATAATACGACAACTGGTGGTTGGGATATCGCTGAGACCAAACGACTCCAAAAACTAACCGAATGGTTTAAAAATAACCGAAATCCCAATTGGGCGGAATTCGAAACTCCAGCTTTCAGACGAAATAATTTGGAATTCTGGCAACATCCCGACATTCCATCCAGTGAAATGGAAAGGTACAATCTAAGTGATCTAAAAAGAGGGGTATAATCCTCTCTTTTTTTTATCCGATGAATTTCCCTACCATGACGTTTCGCTACTATGTAATCTATAAGCCCTACGGTATGCTTAGTCAGTTTAGTCGTGAGGGTAGTGCCCCTACGTTAGCCGATCTATCTTACCCCTTCGAAAAAGATGTATATCCCGTAGGCCGCTTGGATGCCGATAGCGAAGGAATGCTTTTGCTTACGAATGACAATCGGCTCAAGACCTATCTATTGGACCCCAAAAACAAGCATTGGCGTACCTATTATGTCCAAGTTGAAGGTGAAATTACAGATGAAGCCTGTGATTCACTGGCAAAAGGGGTGGTGATCTCCGTCAATGGTAAACCCTATAAGACCAAAAGAGCAAGGGTAACTTCCATACCAACACCGCATCTGCCCGACCGTGTCCCCCCTATTCGGGTTCGAAAATCTATCCCCGATTCATGGGTTAGTATCTCTCTGACCGAAGGAAAGAACCGTCAAGTTCGACGCATGACGGCCGCCGTGGGGTACCCAACCCTGCGTTTGGTACGCGTAGCCATCGGAAACTTGGGATTAAATGATCTCACTCCAGGTGAAGTAAGGAAAATCAACGAGAAGGATTTGGAAAAAATTAGGGGTAAAAAATAAAACGCTCCTATTCCTTGTTTGTCAAGAGATTGCATCTTTGCAATTTCTGCCTACCTTTACCAGAAATTAATTTTGTTCTGAAAATTGATCATATCATCCTATTACCTTAAGCTGGACAATGTCTGTGGACAACGACAATGATTCTGGACTTTGGGACCTCTTGGTCGATGGCAATGAAAGGGCGTATTCCGCTTTATTCAGGAAATACTATGCGTCTTTGGTTTCCTATGGAAAATCGTTGACACAACATCACAACTTGGTATCGGACTGTGTACAGGAAGTTTTTCTGGACATTTGGCTTTACCGGAAAACACTGACCCACCCAACGTGTATCAAAGCTTATCTACTATCGGGTGTGCGCAAACGTATCGCACGCAGACTGGAAAGGGAACGAATTTTCAGAAACCCCCAATCCCTGGACCAGGTGGAAACAACTTTTAAAGTCGAATTTAATTTGAACTTCACGGTCCTGGATGAGATGATTCATGACGAAGAAACTCGGAACCAGGTATTGCTCGTGAATAAATTACTCAACCAACTTCCTGAAAGACAAAAGGAAGCCTTATACCTCCGCTACCACCAGGGTTTGGAAATTACGCAAATTGCTGATTTGATGGATATTAATCCGCAGTCGGCTTCCAATTTACTTCATCGGGGTATCAAGTATCTTCGCCGTTCATGGATGGGCGAAATCTCCTTACTTATCCTCACCTTCCATCTTTTTTATTGATTTTTTGCGAAAAAATTAAATTTAGGTGAGTATCGTTCTAGATACCTGTCCTCTCCTCGTTTGAAAAAGTATTATTCTATGAAACGGGAATTTTACCGGACAGTATCGGATTTCCTTGATGACCCCCAATTTAGAAATTGGGTATTAACGGGCATCGATGAGAACGGCTGGGAGGAATGGATAGAAATCCACCCTGATCAGAGGCAACTCGTCATTGAAGCTCGAAATCTCCTATTGGCGATGGGAGTAAATCAGTATGAAGTGTCTACTGAAGCAACGGAAGAGGCCCTGAGAGAAAATTGGGACCACATCAGGAAATTGCAAACCACTTCACCTCGACAGTACTGGTTGTCAATGGCCAAGTATGCGGCCGCAGTAATCGTTATTTTGCTAGGCTTTATGTGGTATCATAAAGGGAATGTGCCGGTTCAATCTATCGTGTCTTTCGAATTAGCCTCCACCTCCGATCCCGTAAGTCAAGGGGAGATTTACAACAACACTTCCCAGGTACCGCAGTTGATAAATCTGAAAGACGGGAGTTCTGTGATATTACAACCGGGTGGGACGATAACCTGCGCGCAGCTCTACGATTCTACCCATCGGGAAGTTTACTTAAAGGGGGAGGCATTTTTTGAAGTCAAAAAGAATCCTAATAAACCCTTTTTGGTGTACACCGGCGATATCGTTGCCCGGGTAGTAGGTACCAGTTTTAGGATAAAAGCCATTGAAGGGGATCCGCAAATTGAGGTTTTTGTAAAAACAGGTGAGGTCAATATTAGTCAAATCCGTAAAGGTGACGAGCCCAAAGCGAAGGAAATTGCACTATATCCCAACGAATCCGTTTCCTTTCTCAAGGAAAGGAACATTTTCGAGAAAGCCGTTTTCAGTGATATTCCCAAACGAGCCATCGAGTATTTGTCTTTTGAGTTTGTCGATACCCATGTGACCGAAATATTCAAGACTATTGAAAAAGCTTACGGTGTACGCATCGACTATCCCGTTGCGTTGCTGGCCGATTGTTACTTGTCGACCTCCCTGACGGACGAGCCGCTGTTGGAAAAATTGAAAATTATATGTGAAAGTATGGGTGAGAATTCCTCCTTCACCATGCATAATAATCAAATCAAAATAAAATCAAATGGATGTAATTGATGCCTATGGATAGAAACCTTTAAACACAAAAAATGCCGGGAATGCTGCCACAAACCCGGCAAAATTCAGACACGTATCCGGAAAACTCCGGTTGGTCATTTATTGCCCAATTCCCTTTATTAATTGAAACAATAAACAGTCAAATCTATGAAAAAATCTTTGACCGTCAAGCGACTATTGTATCAGGTCATAATGAAAACCATACAACAAACGCTATTGATCCTTTGGGTAACCCACCTGGTTGCAGCAGCTCCCATGTCTGGGCAGAGTTTGCTCGAACGAAAAATTAGTTTGCAACTCGAGCAAATTACCCTAAAAACAGCACTCAATAAGCTTGAAAAAACGGCTGGTGTGAGGTTTTCTTACAACTCTCGCGCACTACCACTCAAGACTATCGTGGATGTCAATGCCGGCGATATGCCCCTTTCCAATGTGTTGGATGACCTGCTAACACCGTTGAGAATTACTTATAAACAAGTAAGTAATCAGATAGTACTTCGGAATAATAATTCTATAAACGACCTGGAGGGTAACCTACTGCGGCAGGGTAAACTGGAAATTCCAATCCTGGACCGCACCCTGACCGGTCGTGTTACTGACGAAAAAGGGGAGGGTCTCCCTGGTGTCAGCATTGTCATCAAGGGCACACAAAGGGGTACAATTACAAATTCCGACGGTTCCTATAGCCTTGTTATACCCGATGGCACCCAAACCATCATTTTCTCATTTGTGGGGTATATTTCGGAGGAAATTGTAGTGGAAGGATCTCGAAGCACACTGGATGTACCCTTGAAGGTGGATGAAAAAGCGCTCGAAGAAGTAGTGGTAGTCGGTTATGGTACCCAACGGAGAAGCGATTTGACCGGATCCATCGCATCGGTGAAAGAGGAAGATCTTAAAAATATCCCCATGACTTCTTTCGACCAAGGGATTCAGGGTCGGGTGTCAGGGGTGCAAGTAACGCAGGCATCTTCAGCCCCCGGAGGGCGCGTCATGATCCGTATCAGGGGCGGAAACTCTCTAAGTAGCGGTAACGAACCGCTTTATGTGGTTGACGGCTACCCCATTACCGCAGGGGCGACAGCCGGGGGTAATGGTTCAGGACAGAATCCACTTTCTTCTATCAATCCCAGTGATATCGCTTCAATCGAAATTCTTAAAGATGC
>JBAYRB010000004.1:0-17532 GCA_041676905.1 Spirosomataceae bacterium | reverse complement strand
GCATTTGACGATAGGAATGTTAAAATTCCCAGGGAGAAACTCGTTTTGATCTTCGCTCCAACAAGAGAAATATATGACGCTTCTGAAAAAAGGGAAAAATACCCCGACAAAGGGAAGTACTGGTTGTTGGCTGATAAAAATGACCGGTTTGTTGAAGTAGATGAACAAGCGGTGAGAAAGTTGATTGACGCCTATAGGACTAAATAGAAGGAAAAGCTGAATAAGACGCTTTCAGAACATGACCTTTCTCAAAAAATTTACGAAACACACAGTGTATTATACAAACCCAATACAATTCGGACGATAGTAGATGAAATTTGTTACCAAGTAGATAGCAACCCAAACAAAAAGCTTGGGGTAAAAATCATCCCTGTTTCATATAATGACAAAGATTTAACAGTGAAAAAAAATGGGATGAGTTATCTTTTGAGCCGCCGACTAACCCTCCATTTTGCATTCACGAATGCCGCCGGAAAGCAATTGGATATGGCAAAATTTGATCGTGATCGATATGGCGAAATCCACAATTCCCTGATTAAATCGACGGTAATTTCGGCTTGGGATACAGGCGATCCTACACCGCCCTTTCCTGACGATGGTATAAAATAAACCTGTTATGTACGTTCAACTTCGCTCGGTCTATTACGCCCTATTGATTTTGTCGGCTATCCTATCTTTGGTACAACTAAAAAGGGGACTGCCTTACCATTTAAAGGTTTTTGCTATCCTTTTAGGCTATACTGCTATGGTTGAAATGAGCTCGTTTGTACTTAGACAATATCTGCCAGGTAGGAATAACTTGCAGCTATACAACTTTTTCATGTTGGCTGAATTTTTGGCTTATGCATGGTTTTTTCGTCAGATTATCGATTCTGTAAAAGTCCGTAAGTTGATCGATGCTTTTTTATTTACCTATCCGGTTTTTTGGTTTTATGTGGTGTTCTTCATTTTCAAAATTGATGAGTGGAATAGCTATGTATATGTGGGAGGTGCTTTGTTTACTGTTTTTTGGGCAGTGATGTTCTGCTTTCAAACTTTTGTTAACGAGGAGGTTATTCAATATCGGCGTCACAGCGAATTCTGGATTTCGATCGGATTGATCCTCTTTTATACCTGTGGTGTCCCTTACATGGGTATGTTCAATTTTTTGACTAAGAATGCACCACAAGTAGCACTCTTTTTTAAGAATTTGTTGCTGATAATGAATATTGTTATGTATAGCCTCTTCTCTTACGCCTATTTATGCCGAATGATCAGTACCAGGAAATACTTATTGTGATAGTAACCAGCGTACTGGTTTTGGGGCTATTAATTGGCACCCTGGTCGTATTGATGCTCAATTATCAGAAAAAACGCTTTCTCCACCTTGAGGAAAAACGCAACCTACAAGCTACTTATGAACGAAATTTGTTGCTATCGCGCTTAGAGATTCAAGAAGAAACCTTTGACCATATAAGTCGAGAGATTCATGATAACGTCGGCCAATTGTTGAGTTTGGCTAAGGTCCAGTTGAACATAGCGTTACAAAATTCTCAAAGTGAACTTTTGAATGAAATAAAAAACAATGTCGGGCAAGCGATGACCGACTTAAGGGATATAGCAAAAAGTCTTAACGCGACCCGACTTCAACAAATACCGATCTCAGAAGCCTTTTCACACGAATTGCAGCGTATTAGTCGCTCTGGAATTTTCGAATGTGAATTCATCACCAACGGAAAGAGTGACCTCACTAATCGCCTTTCTGAGCAGAAGAAAATAATTCTGTTTCGTATGGTTCAGGAAGGATTGCAGAATATTATCAAACACGCTAAAGCGACTCGAGTGCTTTTGATGATGGAAAGTAAAGAGAACGAAGTAGTCGTTCAACTGACGGATAATGGTGAGGGGTTCGATGCGGGTATAGCAGAAAACCAGGGTCTTGGGATTGAAAATATTAAAAAAAGAGCAAGGATGGCAGGAGGTGAAGCGGTCATTTTCAGTAGGATAGGAGAGGGTACATCAATCGCAATACAGATACCATATGAATAACATTAAAAATGTAGCAATCGTCGACGATCACCTCCTTTTTAGAAAGGGACTTACTTCATTGTTCCAGTTTTTCGTGGGCTATCGGGTTACGTTGGAAGCCTCGAACGGGAAAGAATTTATTCAAAAGCTGGAATCTACGAATATACCTGACGTTGTTTTGCTTGACATTAGTATGCCAGAGATGGATGGTTTTGAGACGGCATCCTGGTTGCAGCATCACCACCCAACTGTAAAAGTGTTGGCCTTGAGTACGATGGAGTCGGAAATGGCGATCATCCGTATGATCCGGCAGGGTGCAAAAGGATATGTTCTAAAAGATGCTGATCCTGAGGAACTTAAGCGTGCTTTAGAGGAAGTAATCCATTTTGGTTATTTCTTCAATGATCTGATAACCCATCGTGTAATGAAAGCCCTAACCGGTAATTTAAACGATAGCGAGCGTAGTGTAGAAAGTCTATCCCCTCGTGAGATTGAATTTCTCAAGCACGCGTGTTCTGAGATGACCTACGGGGAAATTGCCGACTTGATGTGCGTGAGCCCACGAACAGTAGAGGGGTATCGCAACTCTCTTTGCGAAAAATTGGGATTAAAAACGCGTACTGGATTGGCTATTTATGCCATCAAAAACGGTTTTGTCCCCGTATAAAAGCCCGTTATTCGGGTTATGTGCGTTTCTTGTCGAACGTCTTTAAGCCTATGTATAGGTGAGTTATCCATTGATGATATATTGATTCTTTCCTGCAGGGACTCCCCCCACCCACCCACCCATTTCAAGTTACGCAAGAAGCTGCTAACGATCCGGCTATCAAGTATTTATATACGAAAGTAAGTGGTTAAGGAAAAAGTGGGGGACCGTTACCGTTTGTAATTGGTTTATCAGGTAAGACAACTAGTGCTGTTATTTTTAATTGCTGTTTACAGGTAGGCGAGTATAAGCTGCGACGTTGGTAAAATATGGGAAATGATTTTTCTCTGACTGGGCGATTTTTGCAGGGACTCCCCCCACCCACCCACCCATTTCAAATTACGCAAGAAGCTGCTAACGATCCGGCTAACAAGTATTTATAAACGAAAGTAAGCGGTTACAAGGAAAAAAACGGGTGGGGTCTAAATGATTAATCGGGTTGATCTGACTAGGTATTTAAGCACAGTTTAATAGGTCGGCAGCCCTTCTAGGAGATCATCACATGCTACGAAGGGGGATGAAATGCAAGACTACCAAAACCTCCTAGATTAATCTAACTATGTAGATATAGTTGCAAGACAAAAATCAGAACGATCCTTACTTAGCTCAATTAAGTGGGTAAAACCTGAGTAATGACCCTATAAATTTCTTTTCCGGATCACAAACTGAGTTTTTTTCGGCATTTCTCGATTTAGAGAGCCCCGGTAACCTTACAATTTTCCTATGCACGCCACAGGTTTAGCCTTTGATCCGGAAAAACACCAATCTTGAAAAAGCAATACTCTCCACAACGTTTAGTCTTGAACTACTAACTCGCATCAACCAAGGTTATTTTACGAGGTTATCGGGGTTACAATAATGTGTTTACCTGGTCAAAATTTAATTTTATCCGTTCCGTATTTTCCTCTTTGGGGGCGAGAAAGAGTCGCATTCGCTTCGGCATCATTGATGAATTCCTCTTTTACAGGATCCCACCGCAGCTTACGTTGAAGTTTCATAGCGGTGTGGGATATCAAACAAGCGGTACACGAGCGGTGGGCGATTTCGACCGGACTAATCGTTTCTTTTTTATCACGAATGGATTCCAGCCAATTTTGATGTTGCTCCGGACTTTCGTACAATTTAATTTCGTTAGGTCCAATTACCGATCCGAGTATTTTCGGGTCACTGGCGTAAAAAGCTTTATTTTGTTCTTTAGCACTAGCAGCTGCTGTTGGATCCGAAGCGGTTACACCCACATTACCTCTTGAAACAAAGATCCAACCTTCGGTGCCTTCGAATTTTACTCCGTTGGGGTTATCTCCGCCAATCTCCATCTCGACCCCATTAGCGTAGCGCGTTGTTACTTTGAAGTCGCCATGTACATTCCAAAGACCTGAGGTTGGAAACTTTGCCCACCCTTCGAGTTCGATCGGTCCGGTTAATTCGGTACCCATTCCCCAATGGGCAATATCGATATGGTGAGAACCCCAACCCGTAATCATCCCTGCACCGAATTGTTCACAGCGTAGCCATCCGGGACGCTCGTCGAGGTTGGTTTGGGAGTGTACCCGATCCAACGTATAGTACACTTCCGGCGTGGAGCCCAGCCAAAAATCATAATTGAGATTTTCGGGAACAGGCATCCGTTCGGTGTTTCCCCCTGCCGGGTCGCCTGGTAAACCCACATAAACTTTTTTTAGTTGACCAATACGACCATTTCTTACCAATTCGCAAGTTCGTTTAAATTGTGGCCAGGGTTGAACAGAGCGTTGTTGACTCCCTAGCTGAAATACTACTCCAGATTTACGAACGGCATCAGCCATTTGACGCCCCTCTCTTACGGTTAAGGATGTGGGCTTTTGAAGATAAATATGTTTTCCGGCCAATGCGGCTTCCATAGCCGGTTGCGCGTGCCAATGATCCGGGGTGCTGATCACGACGGCATCAATTTCAGGATTGGCAATCAGGTCGTGGTAATCGTCGTAGACCTTGACATCGACATAATTCGATTTTCCTGTTTTTTTTGCGTATTGTTGTTCAATCCACTCTTTTCCCCACTGCAACCTTTTTCGATCGACATCGGCCACAGCCATGACGTGAGCAATCTCATTCTTTAATATTTCGGGTAGGTCATGGGATCTAGCAATTCGACCGAATCCAATTTGCCCAATATTGATTCGATTACTTGGAGCCGTTCTCCCCAAAACCGTAGAGGGGACTACCGCCGGGAACATAGACGCAGCTATTATCCCACCAATACCTGTACCTGTTTTTTTTAGAAACGATCGTCTGCTTTGTGCTTTGGATTGCATGGTTAAAAAATTTAGGATTCGTTTACTGATTTTTTGAAATTCTTCTTACCGGATCGGTGGGAGAAGTCGCATAAGCTTTTCGGTAATCAAGTGGTTTTGCATCACCAATTGCCCATTCGATTCCTCCGAGTATATGTTTTCTAAAATCTGGATCGAGGTAGTCGTTTTTATCATGGCCTAGGGAGGTATACCAAGATCTTCCGCCATCAAATTCTTGACACCAGACTGAAGGGAATACGTCACCAAAGGTGTCTAGACGTTTTTCATTTTCACCCTGAAGTGTGGTGGCGTCATTGACCGCTATGATCTTCAGGTTAACACCCATCTCCTTCAAAAAGTAAAACTCATCCCCTTTGGATCGGTTCCAGCGATTCGGAAGATGGCGAACCGAGGGGTGTTCTTCATCTAAAATTATGACGTCAAAAGGTTGGAACTTATCATGCCAGTAGAACGTAGCCCCCAAAAGTTGTTTAAACCATCGCCACTTTCGTTCCGTACCCGAGGCCGAATGGATTCCAACAAATCCACCGCCGGCCTGAATATAGCGCATGAAAGCAACTCGTTGCTCGTCGGTGTCAAATACATTATTATTAGTGTTGGAAAATACTATTGCGTTATATTGCTTTAAATTATCGTCGGTAAAAACAGCAGGATCTTCGGTAGCATCTACTGTGAATCCGTACTCCGAACTCAATTCTTTGATCGCCTGAATTGAATTAGGAATGTTGTCATGAACATAGCCGACCCCATTTTTGGTGTAAAAGAGAATTTTGACATTTTTCCAATTAAAGTTCTGTGACAGAGACGGCGTATTCATCCCTAAAACCCCCATTAGAACGAGGCATACAAAACACGAAAGTGGGTATTTCATAGTCGTTAATATTAGTTTACTTCTTAAAAACCAATCGAGTTGCCTCCGTCTACGGGCAGGGTAATGCCGGTAACAAACCGAGCAGCCGGTGAACATAAATAGACGGTCGCCCAGCCTATATCGTCAGGTTTGCCCCAGGTGGCCATAGGGGTGCGACTAATCGCTTTGTCCCGTCGTGAAGGATCGCCATTCATGGCTTTCAGCATCATAGGGGTTTCGATAAAACCGGGTGCAATGGCGTTGATCCGGATGCCTAGGGGTGAAAATTCGGTGGCCAATGCTTTCACCATTCCACCAATCGCAGATTTGGAGGCAGAGTAGGCAACGACACGATCTATTCCATAAAGGGCTGCCATCGAGGAAATCATGATCACCGAACCCCTACCTCGCTCCTTCATTCGTCTTCCACACTCACGCGTCAGTGCAAAAACAGCATTCAAGTTGGTTTGTAAAATTGTTTCAAAATCCTCGTCCGTTACCTCCCATACAGGCTTTTTCAGGTTAATGCCCGCATTGTTGACCAATATATCGATGGGGCCTATTTCCGATTCGATTCGCTCAACCAAATCCGGGAGGAGATGCTTTTCGGTGATATCATTTACATAATAGTGAGCGTCCAATTCCTTTGCAGCTTCCTGCAGTACCGTTTCCCGACGCCCCGTGATGACAACCCTTGCTCCGGCTGCCCTTAGACATTTTGCTATATCGAAGCCGATCCCACTGCCTCCACCCGTGACTAGGGCAACTTGATCCGAGAGTGAAAAGGCATCAATTAAACGCTGCTCCGATTTTTCCGTTATGTTTTCCATTCAGTATATTATTACAGTTTCAGGCTATTTCTCTTTCAATGGCATATTCGAGCCCTCTTAACTCAGCCAGTCCTTTCAAGCGCCCAATTGCTGAGTAACCGGGATAGGTAATCTTACTTAAATCGTCAAGCATTTGGAAACCGTGGTCAGGGCGCATGGGAATTTCTGCGTCAACCATCCCTGCCCGTTTTCTCCGCTGCTCTTCCTTTTTGATAGCCTTGACGATGCGGTACATATCAATATCCCCTTCCAAATGATTGGACTCTTTAAAATTCAAGGGATTTTCCTCTCGTTTGGTACTTCGAAGATGTAGGAAGTGAATTCGGTCGGCAAAGGATGAAACCATGGCTGGTAAATCATTTTCAGGAGAAACACCCAGTGAACCCGTACAAAGGGTAAGACCGTTTGCTCGAGAAGGGTAAGCTTCAAGTAAAGTATGGATATCCTCTGCTTTACTTACAACTCGGGGTAAACCTAAGAGTGGTCGAGGCGGGTCATCGGGATGGATACACATATTAATCCCTAAGGATTCTGCAGCCGGACCGACTTTTTGAACAAAGTAGTAAAGATTTTCCCGTAATCCTTTATCCCCTACATCTTTGTATTCGCCCAGGGCACGTGCAAACTCGTCTAATTCATACTTTTCACCTGATCCTGGCAGCCCTAACAAAACGGTGTCTTTAATTCTTTTTAGTTCGGACGGGGAGGCCTTTTCCCAACGTTTTCTGGCCTCCACTTCGATCGACTCTCCATAGTGGGCATCCTTACGCTTTAAAATAAATAAATCGAAAAGTGCGAAATCCACGACATCGAAGCGTAGGGTGCGAGAACCGTCCGGTAATTCGTAATTAACATCCGTACGCGACCAGTCGAGGACGGGCATAAAATTGTAACATACTGTTTTTATGCCGCATTTTGCCAGGTTTTCAAGCGAGGCAGTGTAGTTTTCAATGTATCTTTCACGGGTGTGGCGACCTTTTTTTATATCTTCATGGACGGGTAAGCTTTCCACCACTTCCCATTTCAGGGGGATAAAATGAGCGTTGTCTTTCTCAATCAGATTTTGTCGCTCCTGAATTTTTTCCACCGTCCAAATTTCGCCAACTGGAATCTGGTGGAGTGCAGTTACAACAGTGGTACAACCTGCTTGTCGTATATCGTTAAGTGCGACTGGATCGTGAGGACCGAACCACCTCATGGAATACTTCATGTTATGCGTAAACTTCAGGTTAACGGAAATGGTAATACAAAGATTGAGTACTTATATGGCTTTTGCAACCGATTGCATAAAAATTTTTTCATGGTATAGTACCGTGAATTTCTCCTTAGGTTTGTTAGTTTTGGCGCATTGAATACAGCTATGTTTCGGGAAATTACTATATACGACATTGCAGAAGCCTTGAACCTCTCTGCCGCTACGGTAAGTAGAGCGTTGAAAGATCATCCAGCGATTCACAAGGATACGAAGAAATTGGTCCAGGAAAAGGCAGAGGAGATGGGTTACCGTTTCAATGCATTTGCCAGTAATTTGCGGCGTAAACGTACCAACACCATTGGCGTGATTGTACCTCGACTGAACAGTAATTTTATGTCCAGCGTGTTGTCAGCCATGGAATGGGTTGCTAATGAAGCGGGATACAACCTTGTGATAACGCAATCCCAGGAGTCGGTCCAAAAGGAAATTGCCAATACCTTGACCTTATTCAATAGCCGGGTGGATGGGCTGTTGGTATCTCTGGCCTCCGATACGAATGATTACGATCATTTTAACAGGTTCATCGAGCGAAGAATCCCTGTTTTATTCTTTGACCGGGTGCCCGAGGAGAGTTTTAGCAATGCGAGCATTGTTATCAATAATTTTGATGCAGGCCGGGAAGCTACCGAACATTTGATTCAAAATGGCATAAAGCGTATTGTTCATGTAACGGGAGATCTCAAGCGTAACGTTTATAGAGATCGTTTTCATGGTTATCTACAGGCATTAAAGGAGGGGGGAATTGAGTTTCAGGATGAGCAACTCTTCGTCAACGATTTAAGTGTTACAGCCGGGGAAAAGCTAGCTGTGGAAATACATCAAAGCTCGGAAAAGCCCGACGGCATATTTATTTCCAATGACCTTTGCGCAGTTAGTTTTATAAAAGCCTACAAAGAATTAGGCCATCAGGTTCCTGAAGAAATTGCTGTGATAGGTTTTAATGACGATCCGGTTTCCCGTTTTATAGATCCTGAATTAACGACGATTAGGTATTCGGGAAGTAAAATAGGAGAAGCTGCCCTGATGAGGCTATTGAAGACCTTGGACAAAAATCTTCCCCCCGAAGAACTTAACAAGATGGTACTTCCTCACGAATTGATCATTAGGCAGTCTACTCCAAAGAAGAATTAACGACCCATATAGGGAGGAATAATTTGTTGAGAAGTAAAAAAGCCCAGCGTTTTGCAAGGCCGGGCTTTTTACTCAACTATAATTCGTTCATTGTTTATTTAGTAATTCAATGACCTCCTCAGAGATACCCGTAGAAGAATATCCTCCGTCATGGTAAAGATTTTGCATGGTTACCAAGCGTGTTAAGTCAGAGAACAAAGTGATGATATAATTCGCGCAGTCTTCGGCAGATGCGTTGCCCAGCGGGCTCATCTTGTCGGCGAAATCATAAAATGAGTTAAACCCATCAATCCCGCTCCCAGCCGTAGTTTTCGTAGGAGATTGGGATACCGTGTTAATTCTCACTTTCTTCAATTTACCATAACGGTAACCATAACTTCTGGCGATGCTTTCGAGAACGGCTTTGGCGTCCGCCATATCGGTATAAAAGGGGTAGGTACGTTGAGCGGCGATATACGACAAAGCAACTACTGATCCCCATTCGTTAATGGCATCTTGTTTTTCAGCAACATGTAAAAATTTATGTAGGGAAAGAGCCGATATATCCAGACTCTTTTGGTACCAATCATAATTTAAATCCCCGTAAGGTTTGCCTTTGCGGATATTGGGAGACATACCTATGGAGTGTAGAACAAAATCGATCTTACCTCCCAATACGTCAGTTGATTTTTGGAATAGGTTTTCGATATCCTCCACAACGGTTGCGTCAGCAGGAATAATTTCGGCCTCTGTAGCATCTGCCAGCTCTTTAATAGCACCCAGGCGCATCGCTACCGGAGCATTGGTAAGCGTGAAACTTGCGCCTTCTTCTTTAGCCTTTAAAGCTACTTTCCATGCGATAGAATTCTCATCTAGGGCTCCTGAAATGATTCCCCTTTTGCCTTTTAGCAAACCATAAGCCATAATGCAGTCAATATTTTGTTCGTACAGGTACTGGTGTTTTTAACGGCAAATGTATACTTTATTTATTTTGAGGCAAAGTATTATTCCGACAAACGCCGACCAAAATCTATATCTCACTGGAAAGTATAGACTTGTGTGGGGGTAATACACGCATCAAGTTTAATATCATAGGAGTTTACATTGGTAATGCGGGGCACAGGGGGGAATGCACAAAGACCTATCTTTTGGGTCGTATCAGAACATTCAGCTAAAAATGCGTCATAATATCCACCGCCATAGCCCACTCGATGACCGTACGTATCGAAGATAAGCAAGGGCACAAGGACGAGGTCGATGTGGTTAACGTCAATTTCATCAGCGGAAACAGGTTCCGGGATGCCCCAACGATTAGGCGTTAGTAGGGTGTCAGGGTTCCAGCTGTGATGAGTCATTCGACGAAGTCCCTTATCCAACTTAGGCACAGCAAATTTTAAATCAGGTTTGGAAGAAATGCAATGCTGAATGATTAATTCCGTATCGATTTCTTTTTTTTCTCTTGCCGGGAGAAATGTATGGATTACTTCTATCGTAGGATGTTCAGACAGCCATTCGACGAGACGACGCCCAATTTTCATGGAGATCTCCTTTAGGTCTTCGTCCGACAACGCCTGCCTTTTAGCCTGATACGTTACTCGTAGATCCTGTTTGAGCATTACTCAACTAACTGACGAGGTGTTCTCATGCATAATTACAAATCGAAAGTCGAGGGGGTCAAAACACTTAAACAGTCCCGGTAGGAAATGCCGATTGGTCAACTGAAAGTCCAGAAAATTACAATAGCGTTCTTGGGGTATGCCCGACGGGAAAAAACTGTCTAAAACCGTTTGTAACTGGTTGAGTATTTGTTCGTGTTTTCTTTCCTCGGCCTTGTGGAGGCGACGTTCGAGTTTGGAGAATGCTTTAAGTAATCGTGTTCTTTCGGCGAGAGCAGCTGCTTCCATGGTCACATCGACTGCTTTCGCTTTAGCGACGATCTTATCGAACAATTGCTTTAGCTCCATTTTTTCGTCCTCCAAGTGCAACTCATGTTCGGCCAGACGAGCGACTAATTGCTTCCGTAATTGATCCGGATTACGGAACATATCCGCACAAGAGAGGGCTAATTTTTTGAGGCGACGTTGTTCGGCAGCCGTCACATAAAGGGCAAAATTCCGTGGGATCAGGGCGGGAAAAGGAGTTTGATAATGGTCAAAGACACTCTTTAATTGCATCCAGTAGGGGATTTCGGAAGGCCCTCCGATATAGGCTAAATTGGGAAGTACCGTTTCCTGGTAAAGTGGCCTTAATACCACGTTGGGACTAAACCGTTCTGGGTGTTGATGCACCTCCTCCAGTATCTGTTCTCGTGTGAATTTTTGATTGGTGCGGAGTACGCGATATTCCGCATCCTCTTTGACAATCCGTTCTCTTAATCCATCTATTAGGTAAAATAAGTTGATTTCGCGGGCGTATACGGGTGTGTCATAACCCATTTCACGCAGTTCCGCAGAGGTGTTCCTTACCAATTCGCCGCTTTGACAATGTTCAAGTTCATCGGCAAGAACGGGAAGAAATTCTTTTTTTAGTTCGGGATGGTTGGCATCCAAACAGACTAGTCCAGCGCTTCCAAAAAGTTCATGCATATATTGCCGTACTGCGGCTGCAAGGGTGGTATTTTGGCTATAGGCTTTTTCAAAGAGGGGAATAGGTTCTGGGAAATTTTCAGCAACGTCTACCAACCCTCTAGGGTCGAGTGCTCCTACAGCTCCTGAAGACTCACATTTCCAGGTATAGGTTTTACCAAAAACATGCACCGAAGAAATTTCCTCGAAATCATGATCTTCAGTGGCCATCCAATAGACCGGTATGAAATTGTAATCAGGGTAGGCTATTTTTAGTAATCGAGCCAGGTTAATGGTCGTAACAATTTTGTAAATAATGTAGAGTGGCCCACCAAAAATATTCAGTTGATGACCGGTAGTAACGGTAAAAGTTTTTGAGTCAGCCAACAGGGTGAAATCCGGCGGGTTGGCCAGGCCTTCATATTGTTGAGTAAGTACATTGATAAGAGCTTGTCTTTTGGATTCATCGAACTTCTCCTTTGCATCGATCAGTTGCCGGAAGTTTTCAAGCCTGGGAAAATGAGCATAGTAAGAAGAAAGCTCTTTTTTTTCGGCCAGGTAATCCATGAGAAGCTTCGGGAACTGCCCGGTTTGCTGCAGTTCTAGGTATTGATGTATCATATTTAACAGTGCAGGGGAGTTCCTGTATGTTCGTTTAACGCCATTTTATCGGAGTTAATTCCCAAAATTCTGTCTAAAATATCCTATGCTTCCGAAATACCCAATTCTTTCAAGATCAAATCAGCCTTAAAATCGCGGTCAACTGAAGGGAGGTAAAGTTCATAGGCTTCTTTTTGAAGTTTGGTGGAATAAGTTCGGTGGAAGAAATATCGACCGTATTTGATCACATAATTGAGGATGAAAAACCGATAAGCTTCTTTAAGAAAACGTATTTCGTTGGCTGTCAGCGGATATACCGCATGATAGGCTTTTAAAAACAACAAAAATCGGGGTTCATTTAACGTATTTATGCCATAGCTAAAGACGGTTCTGTCGCCGATATCGGAAACAACCTGACTAAAAAAATAGAAGTCCATCATGCGATTTGAAATCCGAAACCAGTCGTAATCCCAACGCGAGAAAAGTTTAAGATCCTCTGTAACGGAGAAATTCCCGATATTCCAGTCTACAAATACCGGTAATTTATCAAAGGATTTAATATCTAATTCGTCGATATTCCTCAAGAAGCGTTCGCAATGTTCTTTAATGGTATCAATGTGTAGTCGGTATTCGAACTGCCCGGTTTCCGTTTGGAGTATGTCGAGTAACTCCTGAATGTCCGTTCTTACCGTTTTAGAGGATTGGGGTAGAATTTTACCCACCCGTAGACAAGCTTTGTGAAAGGTCGCCATCTCGTGACCTAATTTTTGGATAGCGGGTTCATCCAATCGCCGAGGTAAACGGTTAGCTGTCCGAATAGGATTATAGAATACGACCCAGGTATCGACCAAACTATTTTGGAAGCGATAGGTATAAACTTCATTGTCTTTTACAAGCGATTTAGCCAATACGTTTTCATAGGGGTAAAGGAGATTGTTGGCTAGCGCGTGTATAATGGTGTGGTCTTCTTTGAAGTGCTCAAATACGCCAAAATAGGAAAGTTTGGCAATCACTAATTCATCGGAATCCAGTCGAACGCGAAATACGTGATTGGTAGACACTTTCGCGCTGATGTCTTCAACCGAAACGACCGAACGATTGGGGTCATAGTTCTCCCAGGCCGTTTTAATAATAGAAGGATAATCCACTATACGCATGTTAAAGTCAACTATTAGAAGCCCTGTCGGGCGTTACGTTTTGGTTTTGAAATAAACGTATTGTCTTCATATTCCACTACACCCTTTGCAATAATAAATTTTTTATTGTCGCAATTTTTGGGGAAGGATGTTAATGTGGATCTCTAACCCTTAAAAAAAAGGGATGAATGTAACGAAAGGAATGATCGGTCGCTACGATGTTCAATCGACTAGAACATGTAATTATAACAGGTGAATTATTTGAAATGTTCAAAATTCAGTACTTATGAAAATCCGTTAGTCTGACTATTTGTAGAAAAAAATGGAAGGGATTAGGGGTTGATTCGTTTTAAAATCGTCCCTTAATCTGCATATCATCAATGAAGTATAAAGACTGTTCCTAGGTGCTACACATGAAATAAAAGCTAACGATACATTTTCATAGGTAAACATTAACTTTTTTTTATCCAACTATCTATTCTCTACAAACTTACTTGACAAACTTTCAATGAATTCAAAATCGGTTCAAGAACTAGCGGTGCAGATCGGTATTACACTCGATCGATTTATACACCATGAGCAAAGTGCGTTTCCGTATGCCACAGGGGAGCTGTCTCACTTATTGCGCGACATAGCTTTAGCAGGAAAAATCATCAACAGGGAGGTGAATCGTGCAGGTTTGATCGACCTTTCAGGCGCGATAGGACAATCCAACGTGCAGGGTGAAAGTCAACAAAAATTAGATGTAATTGCCAACATTCGTTTTTTACGAGCACTCCAACGTGGGGGTGAAGTATGTGCCATCATTTCTGAAGAGGATGAAGGCATCATATACACCAACAATGACAACGGTAAATATGTGGTCGCCATCGATCCTTTGGATGGATCATCGAATATTGATGTAAATGTTTCGATTGGGACTATTTTTTCGATCTACCGCCGAGTCAGTCCGGTGGGAACGCCCGCAACGATGGAAGATTTTATGCAAGGTGGGAGAAAGCAGGTGGCAGCGGGCTACATCCTTTATGGATCATCAACGCTACTGGTTTACTCGACCGGAAGTGGTGTGAATGCCTTCACTTATGAGTATTCTTTAGGCGAATACATTCTCTCCCATCGGAATCTGAAATGTCCGATAGACGGTTCGATATATTCAATAAACGATGGCTATTACGAGTTATACGACGACTTTATTCGTTCCTACGTTCAAAAATGTCGGCAAAAGGGGCTGACAGCTCGTTATATAGGTTCGCTGGTAGGGGATTTTCATCGTAACTCACTAAAAGGCGGTGTGTATTTATATCCGGCGATGGAGAAGGCACCCAATGGGAAATTACGTTTATTATACGAGTGCTTTCCATTAGCTTTTTTGGCCGAGCAATTAGGTGGAGAAGCCACTGATGGAGAAAAACCTATACTGGATATCGTGCCCACCAGTTTTCACCAAAGAACTCCTTTTATTGTTGGTTCGCGTAAGATGGTCGCCGAAGTCATGGCTGAAAAAGGGCAGTTTGTCGAACGTTAAATATAGGGGAATACACAGAAAGTAATTTTGTAAGCGTTACTTTAGGGGTAACTTTGTAGTACGATCTATAACATTACTAGTGCAAAAGATACCCTATGACTTCCACACAAAAAGTTCCCATAACAGTAGCTTACGGCGATGGGATCGGCCCGGAAATAATGTCGGCGACCCTCGAAATTTTAGAAGCGGCAGGTGCCCAAATAGAACCGGAAATAATTGAAATTGGTGAAAAACTTTATCGTCAAGGGGTAGAGGGAGGAATTCACGAAAGTGCCTGGGAGTCACTTCGTCGAACCAAGGTTTTTCTTAAAGCGCCTATAACTACACCGCAAGGCGGGGGATATAAGAGTTTGAACGTAACCACACGAACGGCACTCGGGCTCTATGCAAATGTTCGGCCGAATTTGGCCTATGCTCCCTTTATCAGGACTAAACACCCTGGACTTGATGTGGTCGTGATTAGGGAAAATGAAGAAGATCTTTATACGGGTATTGAGTACCGCCAGACCCGTTATACGTATCAAACCCTTAAACTTGTTTCCCGCCCGGGCTGTGAAAAAATTATTCGGTATGCATTCGAATATGCTAGAGCCTATAACCGAAAAAAAGTAACCTGTTTCACCAAGGACAATATTATGAAAATGACGGATGGTCTTTTTCATAAAATTTTTGATGAAATAGGTGCGGAATATCCGGATATTCAACAAGATCACTGGATCATTGATATCGGTTCCGCCCTGTTGGCAGATCAGCCTGAACGCTTTGACGTAATAGTCACGCTCAACTTATATGGAGATATTATTTCCGATATCGCAGCTCAGATTGCCGGTTCGGTAGGTATGGGAGGTTCAGCCAATGTCGGTGATCAATGCGCCATGTTTGAAGCTATACATGGTTCAGCCCCTGACATAGCGGGTAAAGGAATCGCGAACCCCTCAGGCCTGCTGAATGGGGCTATTATGATGTTGGTGCATATTGGTCAGGGATCGGTAGCGGCCAAGATCCATAATGCTTGGTTGAAAACGATCGAGGACGGCATTCACACGGGAGATATTTACAAGGAAGAATTAAGTAAAAAAAGGGTTGGAACCAAGGCTTTCGGGGAAGCGGTAATCGAACGCTTGGGGCTACTACCTGTTCACTTTACGCCAGTTAGTTATACCTCAGCACCTCGTCCGATTAAATTCGACAAGCGACATTTGATTCGCGAAACCAAGGAACTGGCTGGGGTGGACGTATACCTAGATTGGACGGGGGAAGCCCATCGGTTAGGCACCGATTTGTCGAGCGTAAAAGTGGGTGATCTGTATCTGAAAGCCATTACCAATCGAGGAGCTATGGTTTACCCAGGAGGATTTTCAGAGACATTCCTCACCGATCACTGGCGTTGTCGTTTTCTATCCAAGGAGGGCGATATAGTCAAAAAAGATATTTTATTGCTGCAAGAAAAACTAATCAATGCAGGGTACGATATCATCAAAACCGAGAATCTATATAAATTCAACAATATACCAGGGTATTCGGCCTTACAGGGTGAGTCTTAATTCCTAATAGCTTAGGGGAACCCTATGGAAGAGGGACTAACCGATTAATAAACGAATATTCGTTCGAAAAATCTTCACTGGATGAGAAAAGGAATTTTCAGTTTCTCGTATGTTTTTGTTAATTCATACGTTTATCTTTCAGAAGTTTAAACTTTTAAAAGGTTTTTGGAATCCTTAATCTCTGTGAGAACAACAATTACGTGGCATAAATTCGGTATGAAAAAGCAAGGTTATTCGCATATTCCATCTATACTAGTATTAATTTTGGGTATATGCCTATGGTCCTGTGACTCGTCAAAAAAGGCATTTAACGCAGGCGTCCGTAAATTTAACAACGGGGAATATAACCTGGCTATTCGGGAGTTCAACAAAGCAGTAGAAGCGCAGTATCAGGTCAATGAAGCCCATCGTTACATTGCTGAATCTTACCGTCTTTCAAATCGTTTTAGGGAGGCAATACCTTACTTTGAGAAAGTTTTAGATGTTTATCCCGACAATCCTGATTTGCGTTTCCAATATGCATACGCCTTAAAGACGACCGGCAAATACGATGAAGCACGCAATTGGTTTTTAGCCGCCGCTAACCAGGAGGGCATCGCCGACCCTTTGAAAGAAAGGGCTTTACGGGAGGTTGAAATCCTAAAAATCATGGATAGAATCGCCCGTCAAAAAACGGAGTTTGAAATAGAAAATCTACCGATAAATACACCAGGAGCAGAATTTGGACCGGCAGTCGTAGGGCAGGAGTTAGTTTTTTCTTCCTCGCGGAAGCAAAAGACCTATCTCAACAATGGGCAACCCATGTTGGGAATATATAAGACACCATTAGGTTCGGACCCCACCCGAATGCAGCCTGGAAATGTTACACTGTTGAGTGATAAGGTCTTTGATCCGGAAGTAAATGAAGGGTCTCCCACCTTTACGCCCGACGGTAAAACAATGGTTTTTGCACGAGGAAACTCCGGTAAAAAGAAGAGCGCCGTCGACGTGAAACTCTATATGTCACGAAATGTGAACGGGCAATGGACAGAGCCTCGTTACCTACCTATCAACGATTCCACCGCCTGGGATGGGTCGCCCGCCTTTTCAAGGGATGGCAAAACTCTTTATT
>JBAYRB010000003.1:0-17704 GCA_041676905.1 Spirosomataceae bacterium | reverse complement strand
GACCGTCAAAAACGGTGAAACCTTTGAGTTTACATTTCCAGACGGTTTCCAATCTCGCTGGATCCGATTCGTCGCTGACCAAAATTGTAAAGCAACGGCGTGGTTGACGTATAGGTAACCACTTCGAGAACAACTAGACTCCCGACGAGCATCGTTAAGATGCAAATCGGGAGTCTTTGTATATCGTTTGAGAGGAGTCTCCACCACCCTTTTTTGAAAGAAATGGATTGTTCATTTTTTAAGAAAATGGGACAACCCCATCGAGAGGATAAATTCCTCAAATTCTTCTTGCACCCCTAGCTTTCTGCTTAGGAGCCTTAATCGAACGATCGCATACGAAAAGTCATTCAAAACAATGGACTTACTCTTAACAGAAAGTTCGATTATGAGTTTATAGAGCTCAATTGCTTCCTTTAAATTCCCTTCCAATTCCGTATGAAAGGCTTCCTTTTTCAAGTGCGTTAGCATCCGCCATTCGAAACTGCGAACGGCAAACTCTCGCTGCTTTGATAATACTTCAATATGTTCTCTAGGGGTAAGTCGAATCACTTTATCACCCGTTAGAATAGCCTCCGTGAGTTTAAGGAGTAAGGTTTCTGTAAATATAGAACGCCTGACCAATGCCTGAACATACTTAATCGGCATTTCAACAAGACGATTTGCTGCTAATTTTTTACGAAAAACCAATTGCCTGTGCCTAGGCTTTGGTCGTCCCGATTCGAAAATTACCTGAGTGCCTTTCGTCCGCAACCTACCAACGAAAAAACTCTTTTTTTTCATTCAGAATGAAACGATGACATGATATAAACTTTAATTAAACCGATCAATCCCCCAGGAGGCAAACCCCTGTAGAACAAAATGGGCTGGTTTCGTGGGTATATTTTATCCGTGACGAAATAAACTCCCAAAGCTGTAGGGTTTGGAACGCCATTCAGCTTAAGTAAGCTATGCAAATTGCTAACTCGTTATTATATACGCTAATAACTTCGTAAAGGCTGCCACCACCATCAATTCTAAGAAGAAATGTTGGGGTCCGTAAGTAATTTATATCCCAATGACGTACAAACAAAACAATTCATGAGTAACATTTAATTGACTATTGATAGTAACATGTAATAACAACAAGGTCTTAAGCAACTCACCCCCAGTTCATAGTGTTGTTAGGTTTTAATTGTTATTGACACCTACAATAACCAAATAGTGAGAAAGTTAATATTTAAATATCAATTGTTTCCCCCTATCAGATCCTTCTTCCCTATCAACTCGTATTTCGCTGGTCATTCGTAATGACGAGATGCCCTTTCATCCACAGATAAAATTAGAGGTTATTCAACAATTATTGAAATTAGCTTGTTGTTTTTCAGATTTTTTGCGCCCCTTTTTGACTTTTTTATGCCCTTCCTACAGATGATCTGGATTCGAAGATGCCCATTTATGCAAAAAACATTTTCGATTCCCTAAAAATATGTTGGAATTCGATAAGTAATATCCTTAACCGTAAAGCTTACTGAGCTACGTTTTAAAAAAAGGATTAATCGAGACTATATTAGCCAGCAAAAAGGGTAGTTACCCTGTTGGCAACTACCCTTTAGGTGAGTAGGAATCGATATGACCGCTTATACGACGCTCCTACCTGATATTTTTCCGATAGGTTTCAGCATACCTCCTTCCAAGTTCTCTTAAAGATGCGCCATCAAAATGCACCCCATCCCCTTTATCGGTAAGGTCGTGAGCTGGAACCCAATACGCATGAGGATCCGTTTCCGTGTACTTTTTCAATACCTCATTCATTTTTTGATGACCCTCACCTGTTTGAAATGGTCCGATCCCGCCGATGAAAATGGGCAAGGAATTATTTTTGATTTTACTTCTAAAGTGAGTAAAGAGTTTATTCAACTGTTGTGTATGCACTTTCAATCGGTCGGGCTTAGAATCGCTTTCTCCCTGATGCCATAAAATTCCTTTAATGACCCCATATCGAGATGCAATCTCCACTTTTTCGTTGAAATTAGTCAACAGCGGAACGTTACGAAAAGTCGAATCATTGACCCACTGCCCTATCGCGCTGCCACCCACCGCCGTAGGAATCAGTAAAATTTTTACTGAATCGGGTATGTGTCGTATTAAGGTTCTTGCGAAACTCAACCCACAATCCAGTCCTTGGAGATTCGGCTCATAAAAATGGAGGGGTTCTTTAGCGTAGATCAATTCACCCGTTGGGGAAATACTTAAAATTCGGCTATCCGGTATTGTGTCAGAAGGTTCCACCAGGCCACGCCCGGCCATATTTGACTGACCTGCCAAAATAAATACCCAAATGTTTTCTTTTTTCCGTGGTAAGGGAACGGGTTCAACTACACTTGGGAAATTTGCCGTTCTTGGATCTTTGATTTCGCCACCCTTACTCACTAGAATGCGATTGGCAAAAATCTCCACGATTTTTTCGTCGTAGTTTTCAGCCAACACGTCCTCTTCTAGGAAATGAGTCAGTATGATATGTTGATCTTTAGTACGGTTGTAGTCGTAAATCAAATAGATTCGCCCATCCTCTGTTTGATGGCCATCCGGATAAGAAACTCCTGGACGCTCGTCTAACAGGAGTCCTTTTGACCAAGTTTCGCCGTCGTCCTTCGAAATAAACGCCATTAAGTGTGAGCGGCCAATTTTCCTATTGATGGGCGCATGTTTTACCAGCAGCAAATTTCCCGACTGGAGACGTCGAATAAAAAAACGTGAACTGGTATGGATAATTTTGGAAGAGCGCATGGGTGCCCAGGTTTTACCCCGGTCGGTCGAAAAGCTCTCCCCAATGCCTGAACGGGTGCGAATCAACATCCATAGCGATCCGTCTTTTCGCTCGACGATCATGTGTTCGTCGTAGGAAGCCTCCCCATCTGGTACGTCAACAGCCCCCCGTATCTGCCAAGTATTCCCCTTGTCGGTCGTCACGACCATTTTTGCACTTTCCCGGGTAAGGCGCCAGGTCGAAACGGGCAATGCCCACTCCCCACTTGAAAGAACCGTAGGTTTGCACATCATGACCCCGTCCATAATAAATTGCGGCGCACTCCATTCAATCGAAGGATCATCCCCCGACTCGGCTTTTAATGCCCACAGGGTGGGAACAGCACTCGCAAAAACACTTTGCCCTGCGAGTTTGGGAGCTTGGGACCAAAACAACCACAATCGCTGATCTGGATCAAGCCAAATTTCGGGATCATAAGCTCTTACTTCTCCACTTTCGTCGGGGTCAACGACTAACACCTCCTTCCAGGTCTTTCCCTGGTCAGTACTCGCTGCCAGCACAACATAATTATTGGCATCTTCTCCGGGTGTGAGGCCGGCATACCAGGTAGCCCACATTACTCCTTTGGCCGATACGACGGTACTAGGTATACCTGTAAATTTCCTGCTTTCCTTCGTGTACCGCGTCTTCGAAGCAGGATCTTTGATGACTTTGGGAGTACGTGTATGCGACCGAATGGTTTGTGCTCCCAGATTAAACTGAAAAAGTACGAGCAGAAAAAATACCAACCCGGGCAGTTTAATCGCACCGGGTTGGAAAAATTTAATGATTTGCATCTTATATGTACTGCATTAAACTTTGGTGATACCGGGAATGGGAACTTCTGAAACCGGCCATTTTAAATCCCAACTGTAATCCTCATAATTAGGCCCGATGGATATGTCTGAGTTGATTGCATCCTCCCAGGTAATTTCCTGTCCACTGTAAGCAACCATACGTCCTAGAATACCTAGCATGGTGCTGTGAGCCATCCAAACCCCATCGTTGATTGGCTTTCCACTTCTTATGGAAGCAAAGAATTCGTCTTGTTCCGCCTGATGCATAACATTGTTTTTACCTTTAAATTCCCAGGCGTTTTTCCCAGTAATTCGATAGTGCTTATACATGGCTAAATCAGCCTTTCCATCGGAACCAAATACTTCCACCGTATTACGACCGGGGCAACCTAAATGTTGTCGAGAGAAACTATACCCTTTAACGCCATCTGCGTATTCATATTCAATAGCAAAATGATCGTAAATATTCCCGAATAGTGGGTCGGTACGTTTTTGTCTTCCGCCTATGCCAATCGCTTTAATAGGTGTTTTATCGCCCATTGCCCAGGCCATCATATCCAGACTATGCACCGTCACTTCCGTGATAAAATCACCTGACAACCAATGATAGTAATACCAGTTTCTTAGTTGATATTCCATGTCAGTCCATCCAGCCTGGCGCGGGAAGGACCATAACTCCCCACCGTAACGATAAGTAGTTACACTCCGAATGTCCCCGACTGCCCCATTTAAGATTCGTCCAAATGACTCCCGATTGGCATTGTCATAGCGAAAACAAAAACCACTCACTAGCGATAAATTTTTCTGCTTTGCGAGTTTGGCCGATTCCAAAATACTTCTCACTCCAGGCGCATCTACTGCCACGGGTTTTTCAGCAAATGCATGTTTTCCCGCTTTAATTGCTGCAGCCAAGTGGGCCGGACGTGCATACGGAGGAGCAGCAAGTAATACTACATCTACGCCCGAATCGATCACTTTTTGGTAGGCATCGAATCCAAGAAACTGTCTTGATTTATCTACTTTTACCCTATCGCCTCCTGTTTTCTGAAGCGTGGCTAGTGATTGGATTAGTTTATCTTCGAAAACATCCCCCAAAGCTGTTATATGAACGCCGGGATCTGCTTTCAAAGCCTGTAGTGCAGCACCGGTTCCACGACCGCCACATCCAATGAGGCCGACTTTTAAAATATCATTTTTACTAGAAGTACGAAGGGGAGTAGCAAATGACTCAAGACCCAAAAATGCTGAACTCAGCACCGTAGCGCCCGTTTTTTTTAAAAATGTTCTTCGGCTATCCGGGTTTTCGGAATTAAATGTGCTCATGAAAAAAATTATTATTTAATGAAATTTAGGAATATCGGCAAATATAAGGCTCTTGACCCAATAAAATGTGCCCGGTGGGATGATTAATGATAATAAACACCCGGTGCTTGCTCTAATATAAAATGGAAGCCTGCCTTAGCCTACTATACTTTCATCTTATTTTTCTATAAATTAGTATGAAAACCAGTTTAATGAAAAGTGTAGATCCAAGTTATTTACATAAGCTGAAACATTTCTATCTATTAGAAAGCCCATACAATATTTTGAGGAGTCTGGGTATTGTTGAACGTCTGATAAGATTTTATAATTATCGTGGAAAATATTTACGGTTCGTCCTGTCAAATAACCTAATCAAGTCTCATTATTATGCAGTTTAGTAGCCAGAATACTACAAAATTACCTTAGTTGAAAAGGCTGAACATGTTGACTAACCAAACCTATTACAGCCACGATCTATAAGATTTTCTTAAACAAATCATGGAAATAAGATAGGGGTATCATATACTATATAATTCTACCTTTGCATGTTACGGATTTTCTGTTACGTCCTTTAATTAGGTTCAAATACTATCTTTTTCATCCTGCTAACTTATTCGCAATAGGCATTTAAATGTCACAAAACAATAATCAAAGTAAAGAGGAAGTAGTGTTATGGGATGCATTTCGTAAGGGCGATGAAGTTGCATTCGGGGAGATCGCCCGGAAATATTATCGGAGTCTGTTTGGATATGGCATAAAGTTTTCCAATAACCGGGAATTTATTAAAGACTGCATCCAAGATTTGATGATGGAGTTATGGGCAAAACGAGACTCGTTGGGTGATACTGCCTTTGTCAAATTCTATTTATTTAAATCGTTGCGTCGAAAAATTTATCGAGAGAGCTTACGCAGAAAGTGGATCGACGAAGATGCGGAATTGGATTTTACATCCGACTACCACGAAATTTCTATTGAACAACGCCTCATAAATTCTGAAACCTTACAGGCACGTATAACTCGCTTAAAAGCTGAATTGAAAACTCTCCCTCGTAGGCAACAAGAGGTGATCTTTCTGAAATTTTTCGAAAATATGGACAACAATTCTATCGCTGAAGTGATGTCTATTTCCAAACCAGCGGTGGCCAACCTTATCTACCGTACAATCAGGGACTTAAAGGAGAAACTATAGACTATACAAGACCTATCGCGACGTTTAATGGTTTCCCGTATTAGGGATCTTTTTTAAAATTTTTATTGAATTTTGGTTATAAATCTGTCTGGGGTGCCTATGGTACTGTATATGTAGACAGAATATGGAACGCTATTCCGATTACGTAATTGAAGATTTTGTACTGGATTCCCACTTCCAACAATGGGTTCGTTTCAATAAAAGGGAGGAACGAATATTCTGGGAAAAATTCATCTTGTCAAACCCTCATAGGAAAGACGACGTATTACGTGCGAAGAGTTTACTACAGTCCATTTACGAGCAGTATGATACGGATA
Organism: Spirosomataceae bacterium; assembly: GCA_041676905.1. Taxonomy (GTDB): domain Bacteria; phylum Bacteroidota; class Bacteroidia; order Cytophagales; family Spirosomataceae; genus Ravibacter. The sequence continues at coordinate 11,314 of JBAYRB010000003.1, read as the reverse complement.
TAAGCGATGAGGAAATCTCTACTGAAATAAATCTCTTAGTCGATCGAATACGTAGCGAACGAAACAGTGCTAATTTGGAGGAACAACGATCGTCACGTCTGTATCCCCAACCAAAAGTAATATGGTGGGCGGCTTCCATTGTGTGCCTGGTATTGATAGGCTTCCTCATTTGGGTTAAACCAGTATCACTAGATAAGGTGGAAACTATTTCCTATCAATCGTTTTCGGAAAATAAACATATCCAAATTCTTAAAAATACGAATTCAGAAAGCCAAACACACGTTTTAAAAGACGGTAGTACTGTTATTCTCGAACCGGGGGCTACTCTGAGCATTCCCTCGGATTTCCCTCATATTTCTCGTGATATTTACCTAACGGGTACAGCTCAATTCGATGTAAAAAAAGATTTAGAAAGGCCTTTTACCGTCTTTTCGAATAAGCTGGTTACGAAAGTATTAGGTACGCGCTTTACTATACGAGCTCCTAAGGATGGAGAAAATGTGGTTGAAGTGGCGGAAGGCAAAGTCTCTGTTTTTAAATCAACTGACTATGCCAATCCGAAAAACGAAAAAATTGGAATGATTGTGACTTCCAATCAGAAAATCATACTGCAAACTAAGGAAGATCGATTGGTAAAAGAATTACTGGATTTACCGCAAATTGTAGCTCCCTTGCCACCAACAGTAACATTCAACTATGAGAATACCCCAGTGAAGACTGTTCTGGAAGAACTGATGGAGGCTTACCTCGTGGATATCATATTTGATGAAGAACAATTGAGTGGGTGTACTCTAAGCGCCACACTCTCTAACCAAACTTTACACGAAAAACTAGCAGCTATCTGCGAAGCCATTGAAGCACGCTACGAACTAATAGATGGCCGGATCATGATTTATGGAAAACGGTGTTGAACAGTTAATCTAAATAATTAAACAACAACTAACCCTTACAATTATGACAGGATATTTCACCTAACAATCATTGAAACAGAAGTAGCCGATAATGGTAAGAGCATCACCGGCTACTAACGTTTGTCTCCCACATGTTGCTGCTAATCAACAATACCTCGGAAACGAGGCCATGGGATTGTTTTATCAAAAAATTATAAAACTCACCAAGTTATGCAAAAAAAGTATTACTCACACTGGAGAGTGTTATTTATGCGCATCTCATTTCTCCAGGGACTACTAATAATTTTTTTTCTCAGTAATGCGTCTGCCCGGGAACATAGTGTACAAAATCTGATGACTTACCGTGTGACCATCCTGGCAAACAACCAACAAATGGAAGAAATTATCAGGGAAATCGAACGTCAGGTTCCAGCCAGATTCGTGTTCAGCCCTAAATTAGTTCGATCGTACAGACGAGTTTCCCTCTCCGTCGACAACCAACCGTTGAGTTATGCGCTAGATCAACTATTAATTCCTCTCAATCTAAAATATCGTGTCTCGTCAAATAACCTAATCGTAATTAGTCGCAGAACTCAATCTGATCAAGCTTTATTTCCAAATCCTGAAGTGGATACACCTATTGTTCCGGAAGCTGCGTATAGCCCTCAAAAATCGGTTACTGAAATTACTGGAACAGTAAGAAGCGAGACGGGCGAAGGGTTGCCCGGGGTAAGTATTTTGGTGAAGGGCACCTCAGTTGGTACTAATACCGACTTGGATGGAAATTACCGTTTGAACGTACCGGAAGGGCTCGACGCTACTCTCGTTTTCTCATTTGTGGGCTATATAACCCAAGAATTGGCGCTGGGAAATAGAAAGGTATTAGACGTAGATATGGTGCCCGATAATAAAAACCTGGATGAAGTAGTTGTGGTTGCCTATGGAACTCAACGCAAAGAAAGTGTAGTAGGTGCTATTTCGACACTGACAGCCAGTGATTTAAAGGTACCTGTTAGCAAATTAAGTAACGCGCTTGCCGGACAATTGGCTGGAATTGTATCAGTACAGGGTACTGGTGAGCCTGGTGCTGGGTCAAGCTTCTGGATTAGGGGAATAAGTAGTTTCGGCGCCAATAATAGACCTTTGATTTTGGTCGACGGAATAGAACGCCCCCTCGATTTGGTTGATCCGGAAGATGTCGAGTCATTCTCGATCTTAAAAGACGCCACAGCCACTGCGGTATATGGTGTTCGAGGAGCTAACGGGATCGTCTTGATCACCACTAAGCGGGGCAAATATGCCGAAAAACCGACCATAAATGCGCGTTTTGAACGTGGCGTTCTATCGCCCGTCCGGGTACCAAAACTCGCAAATGCGGAACAATGGATGGATTACTACAACGATATCAGCTACGATGCCAACGGTTCTATTCCATTTCCTGACCACATTAAGAAGAAATATTTGAGTGGTGAGGATCCAGACTTGTATCCAAATGTAGACTGGATGAAAACTATCTTTAAAGATGCGACTTCTTCAAACCGGCTTAATCTGAACGTATCGGGCGGGGGGCGAATAGCCCGTTATTATGTGGCGGGTTCTTTTTACAATGAAAACGGCATATTCAACCCTTCAGAAACTAAGCAATACAACCCGCAGGTCACGTATAACAAGTTCAGTTTCCGCTCAAACCTCGATATCGATATTTCAAACACTACAGAACTGTCATTAAACCTTGCTAACACCTATGAAAACAAAAATCGTTTGGGAGTGAACATGGCGACTATGTACCAAATTGTTATGATAACGCCGCCAATATCAATCCCGCCGTATTACTCCGATGGGACGCACGCACAGCCCTTAGTAGGTAGCAACCCGTATTATTCTCTCAACAGTACGGGACACTCGCAAGACTTCTGGAATACTTCTCAGTCATTGGTAAGTCTAACGCAGGATTTAAGCCCTTTTGTCGTGAAGGGACTAAAATTTAATGTCAAATTCTCGTGGGATGCCACCAACGAATCTACCCTCGATAAACGGAAAAATCCGGCTACCTACTATGCTACCGGAAGAGATGAAGAAGGGAATCTAATTTTCCATAAAAACACCGATGGGAGCGACTATCTTTCATTGGCGCGCTCAAATCGGGGTACAAAAACAACCAATCTTGAATCGTCACTCATTTATGACGATCTTCTAGGAACTTCACACCGAGTAGGTGCTATGTTCTTGTTTTCTCGTAGGGAACACACTAACAATTTCCCCGGGAATTACATTGCAGCATTCCCCTACCGTAACATTGGTATAGCTGGACGCGTAACCTACGGTTTCGACAATAAATTATTTTTCGAAAGTAACTTCGGGTACAACGGTTCAGAAAACTTCGCACCCGGCAAGCGATTTGGCTTTTTCCCATCCGTAGCCTTAGGTTATTCCATCAGTAACGAAGATTTTTTCAAGCACGCATTTCCCCAAATCAACCTCCTCAAAATCAGAGGTTCACATGGCTATATCGGCAACGACCAAATCGGTGGAAACCGTCGTTTTGCATACAATTCCGAGATGCAATTTACCGGTGGATATCATTTTGGAAGTACGGGACAACGTTGGGTAGCTGGAATTGCGACCGGCCATCCAGGAAATCCTAATGTTTCGTGGGAGGAAGCTATAAAAACCAACTTAGGCCTAGAGTTCGGAATGTGGGATCAGCTGAAAATCCAGATGGATTACTTTAGCGAAAAACGCGACGGCATCTATATCCTACAACAAAGTGTACCTTCTATTGTAGGTGTAAACGTAGCCCAATATGTCAACCTTGGAAAGATGCAAAATAAAGGTGTAGATGCTTCGGTAGAATACACCTATAGCAAAGGGGACTGGCTGATTTCAAGCCGAGGCAACTTCACCTATAACCGCAATAAAAAACTATACGATGACAAACCCACGCCGATCTGGCCTTATCAAGAGGAAGTTGGACAAGCTTATTTACAGCAGTTCGGTCTAGTCTCCTTAGGCTTATTTGAGTCCTGGAAAGATATTGAAGAAAGTCCCGTTCAACGGTTCGGCGATGTACAGCCTGGTGATATTAAATATAAAGATATCAACGGCGATGGAATCATCGATAGTTATGACAGAATACCCATTGGCCGTACGACGATCCCGGAAATCTCTTATGGTTTTGGGGTAAGCATGCGGTACAAAAACTTCGACCTATCTGGCTTCTTTCAAGGAGTCGGCAACGTAACGCGCATCATCAGTGGGGAGCCGCTCGTCGGCCCGTCTGGAAGTATCCTTGTTAACGGACAAATCTTCTCTGAAGTCGCGGACAATCGTTGGAGCCTACGGAACCCTGATCCGAATGCAAAATACGCTCGTATGAGCCTAGCTTACAATGAAAATAACCGTCAGGCTTCTACCTTTTACCAACGAGATATGAGTTTCATTCGCCTCAAGAATGCTGAATTAGGTTATACCTTACCGAAATCTTGGACACAGAAAGTCCATATGAGCACAGGCCGTTTCTATATCCAAGGCGTCAACTTGCTAACGTTTAGCAAGTTCAAATTATGGGATCCTGAACTGGACACCTCATATGGCAACATCTATCCCCAAATGAAGGTCATCAACTTCGGTGTGAATTTAAACTTCTAACATTATGAGACTTATCACGGTTATTTACCGCTACTTACTATTACTCTCTTTGACTATAAGTCTTTTGTCTTGCGAAGACTATCTGTCGGTTGAATTGAATAACGCCATTTCAATGGATGAGGTGTTCAATAAACGCCAAACAACGGAACAATATCTTGCCCAAGTCTACGGGTTTTTACCCGATGAAACCGACGTGGTATCGGGGGAAGGTTCTGTGATCCCCCGTTCGGATGAGGGTATGTTCTCATGGCTGTCGGGGGTCGCTTGGCTTAATATGAATAACGGCTCGTGGGGCCCTACGACGGGCGCTTACAGAACCTGGGAAAGCAGCTACCAAGGTATCAAACAAGCTACTATTTTCATGGACAATGTCCATAAAAATGTAGAAATAGATGAGCGAACTAAAGAAATCATGAAAGCCGAAGCTCGCTTTATTAGGGCTTTCCTCTACTTTAACTTATTACGTAAATACGGCCCCGTTTACATCTGGGGTGACCAAGATACCGATATCACGATTCGACCAGAAGAAATTGATCGCCATACAGTTGACCAGAATTTCGAATTCGTCCTCTCTGAGTTTGATAAATGTATCGCAGTACTTCCTGAACAATTCACAGAAGAAGCTTGGATGGGGCGGGTCACCAAAGGAGCGGTTAGAGCAGCAAAGTCTAGAGCAACCCTTTACAGAGCTAGACCTCTTTTCAACGGTGCAGATTACTTGAAGGATATGACCAACTTGTATGGGGACAAAATCTTCCCCCAAAATTATAGACCCGAACTATGGGAAGACGCAGCAAGAGCTGCTAAAGAGGTTATTGACATGAATCTGTACTCCTTATATACCGACAATACTGAAACTGATCCCTTCCGTCGTGCCGTTAGATCCTACATGGGCATCTATTTTAACTTTTGGAATAACGAGATCATCTGGGGACGATGGATTAGCAACGCACAACCTTGGGTGGTTCGCTGCAATCCCCCACGAGCAGTTAGAACAGGTTATGGCGGATACGCTCCTTCACTCAAACTGGTCGATACCTACCCTATGGCTGAATCCGGCCGCTTTCCAGTCACTGGGTACGAAGCCGATGGCTACCCCATTATCGATCCTAAGTCGGGTTACGAAGAAGAAGGGTTTACAGAGGACTTCTACCACCCTATCGACGACTGGGCTCCTGTAAAAGCACACAACAGTACCGTAGGGCGTGACGCCCGTTTCTATGCATCCGTTTTACCAAATGGCTTTAACTGGTATAATCGTTCGAAAGGGGATAAAGTAATCACATTCTATGCCGGTGGTACTTCCTCATATCAGGCTTCCGGAGACTGTGTCAAAGCGGGATATCTCTGGAGAAGACAAAACGACCCTAGAAATAACACTGAAGAAGATCAGTGGGGGCAATTTACTTGGCCCTATTTCCGACTAGCTGAAATTTTCCTGAATTACGCTGAAGCCTGTAATGAAAAACCTCAACGAGATGAAGCTGAAGCTTTAAGATACTTAAACCTCATTCGTTCGCGTGTGGGTTTGAATAAAATAGAAGAAGCGTACCCAGAAGTGATTGGCAATAAAGATCTCCTCCGCGAACTGATTCAAAAAGAAAGGATGGTCGAAATGGCTTTTGAATCACATCGCTATCACGATGCGAGGACTTGGTTGATTGCAGAACGTGAGTTTGTTGGACCCAACTATACTCGCAATTTACAGGCGACTAATTATGAAGATTCCTGGAAACGCACCTCTTCTCTTTTCCCAGGAACGAGAGTGTTTGAGAAAAAACACTACTTCTTTCCCATTCATCAAACCCAATTAAATGAGATGAAAAATTTCACTCAAAACTATGGATGGTAACATGATTCAGTCATTTAAGATCTTATATATTCCAGTAATATGAATACTTTTGTTTTGAAAAATTTAAAATTCGCCCTATTCCTTGGCGTATTGTTTTCCCTGTTTGCCTGCGATGACCCGCGTCTTGATAAAATGGTGGACGACTCGGTATATTTAGCAAACTATGGGGTCCACCAACAAAATATTTATATGGGAGAAGGATTTACTTACCCGATAACAGTCGTCAAAGCGGGAGTGGGTCAACAAAGCGGAACGGTCAGGTTAAGTGTAAGTGAAGAAATAATTTCAAAATATAACGGTGACTACACCCTACTCCCACAACAATATTACCAGATTCGTCAAAACGAAATCACATTAGATAAGGACGATTATCAAGCAATATTTATTATCGATTATGATGTGGAGGGGATACAAAACCTAGTAGCAACAAATGGAAATTCATACGCCATCCCGTTAGAACTTGAAAGTATTAACGGAGAAATTGCATTAGCAGATAATCCGGATCAGTGTACCATGTTGCTAGTCCCCCAAATATTATCTCCTTATATCGGTTTCAAAAGTCCAGGGTTGCAAAACATCCCTTCGGCCATAAACGCTGACTCACCTACTGAAACCAAGTTTTATGCTTTTGTGACAACCAATTTTCACAACGAATGGGATCTGAACTTCGAGGTAATTGTGGATGAGGAGCTACTCAATCAATATAACGAAACGAATGGTACTTCATATCATATACTATCTGCAGACGCTTATCGTATCAATAACGCGACGTTTCAGATTCCTAATCGGCAAAATGAATCCTCTTTTGAATATTACCTAATTAAGGATAAGGTTGCGGCTGGTAACTATATGCTCCCTTTGCGTATCACATCAGTTTCTAAATTCGGTATCGATCCCGGACGGAGCCAAATGCTGATCCCGATCTCAATCAACTAATGTCCTAAACCAAAATTTTAAACCATGAAATTGTATGTCCACTTATTGTGTCTAGGAATTCTATTAAGTGCGGCAAGTTTTGTACAGGGGCAGTCAAAACCCTTTAAACTGTCGAAAAAAGAAAAAAAGGAAGGTTTTAAGGTCTTGTTTGACGGCACCTCAATGGACCAATGGAAGGGTAACTTGGAGGAATATGTACTGGAAGACGGTACAATTACGATGCGTCCTGGAAAGTATAAAGGAAGCGGGAATCTATATACAAAAGAAACTTTTTCCAATTTCGTCTTACGTTTTGAATTTTGGTTAAGTCCGGCGGGGAATAACGGACTAGGAATTCGGCACGACTACGTAGCCGATGCGTCGGGGTACAGGGGCATGGAGCTCCAAATACTCGACAATGAACATCCCGATTACAAAGACCTTGAACCGGGTCAATACCACGGATCAGTTTATAAAATTATCCCTGCCAAACGTGGATTTCTAAAACCTGCCGGTGAATGGAATTATCAGGAGGTAATTGCTAATGGATCTCATATCCAAGTCTTCCTAAACGGAGAGAAAATTCTCGACGGCGATTTAATTGAAGCTACGTCAAAATTAAAACCAGGCTCTTTCCAGAACGCCGTACTCAACAAAAGTGGACATATTGCCTTCTTAGGACACAATTCACTGGTTCGTTTTCGCAATATTCGGATAAAAGAATTGAAATAAACCCAAGCTTTCCAATGAATTCCCAAACCACTCGTCGCAAATTTCTTCGACAATCAGTGCAGAGTGTACTAGGTGTTACCATCTTACCCAAACTCTTGTCAGCTAAAACTCCTGCCAGTGATCGCCTTCGGATCGCTCACATCGGTTTGGGAGGTATGGGCAATTCTCATGTGAGATGGTTTGCCAATATACCCGAAGTGGAAATTGTTGCTCTTTGCGATGTTGACCAACTACGCCTAGAACAATCCGCTAACCGCCTACAGCGTATTCAACCGACAACAAAATTTGATCTCTACAGGGATTTTCGAAAAATCTTAGAACGCAAAGACATTGATGCGATTACTTGTGCAACACCTGATCATTGGCATGCACAAATCGCCAGCTTAGCTTTTGATGCAGGAAAGGATGTGTATGGAGAAAAGCCCTTATCCTACGATGTTGGAGAAGGACAAAAGATGTTGAAATACCTCCGAAAGAATAAGCGGATTTTTCAGATGGGCAACCAAATCCACGCTTCTGAAAACTTTCACCGCGTTGTAGAATTAGTAAAATCTGGAGCTATAGGTACTGTAAAAAAAGTACACTTATGGAAAACGGGCGGTACTCCTAATATGGGCTATCCTAAAACACGCCCGGTCCCGGAAACCCTCGATTGGGATATGTGGCTAGGCCCAGCCCCTTATGCCAAATATTTCCCTGAACGCTGTCACGGTACCTATCGCTATTTTCTGGATTATTCTGGTGGGGTTTATGCCGATTTCTGGTGCCACATAGCTGATGTCGCATTTTGGTCGCTCAATCCCAAAGGACTGAAAAGAGTAAGTGCTCGAGGTGAAGCACCCGAAGGAATCGCGGACGCCCCCGCGTGGATCGATGTGGATTTTGAATTTGATGACCTAACCATCGAGTGGCGATCCCGAGCACCAGAGCACCACACTTCATCAAAAGGAATGAGCATAGGCGCACTGTTCGAGGGGAGTAACGGTACCCTGCTATGCGACTACGACCGCCGAGAACTAATTATTAATGGAGAAAAAATGCAAGATATATCGTCCATCAAAAAAACGTTACCCCGCTCTCCGGGGCACCAGCAAAATTTTGTCGATGCAGTCAAATCCCGGTCTCAGCCGGAATCCAACCTTGAATACGCCCGAAAACTAACCCTCCCCATGCATCTTGGACTGATTTCATATCGACTCAAAAGAAATCTCGAATGGAACCCCCAAAAAGAACGATTTGTCGGAGACAAAGAAGCAAATAAACTATTAGAACGGAAACCACGCAAGAAGTGGGATTTGATATGATGGTATTTTTAGGAATAACCTGCAGGACTGCAATAAACTATTAGTTTACTTTCCACATTTCCCACTTCTTCTGCCGTCTACTCAAATTCAATATGCTCCCATAACAACTCCAATCCCTCTGCTCGGGTAAGGGACCGAGAAGTAGATGGTTGAGCGACTGAATTCGGTTTTAATTTCACATTGGCCACACCAAGATGACGTATTCGTTCGATCAGGGCATTCAACTCTTGTGTTGAAATCGGTTTTTCGGGATAAAATGGCCCGAAATTACTTTTCCGATGATCGAAACCATCGTTTTTCTCGGCATATCCTCCCGCTTCCGACCAACGGGGTGAAACCCCAATCGCCTCCAAAACCCCGTAATCAAATAGTGTTTCAACCGCTTGAAATGCCGGGTGCGTGATGAAAACATCTGAAAAATGGACATTACTCACACTAGGCCAAAGATCGAAAGCTTTAATGAGCCACCTAGCTGCCTCACCCCGTGTTAACACCGAATCAGGATAAAAATCGCGCGAAAAATCGGGCTCGAACCACTCTTTGATAGCCGCCTTTTGAACCGCCTCAAACTGAGGATGGCTTTTCGATACATCCCAATAAAATACAAGTTTACACTTCTGTGCCAATAACTCCTTTTGCAAATTCCGAACGTCGATTTGATCAATGGGAACCCCAGACTTAACGCTCATCCCGGCTGCCACGCCAGCCGCTTGTCCCATCGCCATCCAGGTAGCATCCATCCGAATAGCTGAAAAGGCAACATGGGTTGCAGACATCGCTACAGGAACGATCAAACCTTCCACATTTTGAGGGAGTAATGCTCCATAAGGTATCTGAAAAGGCGATATTACATTCGATAAGAAAAAATCGCCTTCTCCTTTATCCGGAGTGGAAACATCTGTTTTCTGACGTACCGGCTTCGCATCAATGGGATAATGGCCAATGGCGACACTCTGGGTCTGAAAAGGAGGCGTCAAATTTGAATTCAATTTGATGAAGGGATTGATATCGGCTTCGTTTAAAGTCGCCCGACCTACAATGCGTCTTGCTTCACGAACAAATACACGGTAGGGGATATTATCATTATCCAAAAACTCATCCTTGGGTAACCCGATATTCCGAATCCCGATTTCGTGTTGAAGGTAATAGAGAAAGCCCAGCGCATGGTTTTTATAGAAAGTATATAATTTCCTACGCTCTTCGTAGTTGGCTTCAGGCCAACTCCAATTTACTTCTTGTAATTCATTCCCAACCGGATTCTTGTTCATCTCCGTTTTCATACCCGGCATCGTGGGCTCAAACTTTTGAAAATCAGCATATTGAGCATATTTATACTTTTTCGGATCGTAGTCAGGAGGGGGTGAAGCTAGAATGTGGTCCTTAGACTTGGAAGGATCATAATACTGAATGCATAAGCGTATTCCGTAGGATGGGATAGCCAGGTCCTGCCGACCTGACCCCTTTCTAATGATTTCGCCCGTACTATTGTAATAGTAAATTTCGCCCGCATGAGGCTCTTCGCTGGATCTTGCCTCCCGCCCAATCCTATAAGGAGCTCCTGCCCAGGCTGCTACGTCGCCTTCATGGGTAGCGTCAATGACTATTTTTCCATAAAAATGAATGTCTTCCCCTTTGGGCGACTTCGTCTTCACACCGATGATACGATTGCCCGATTTTACTACACCACTGGCATAGCGATTGTAAAATATAGTGAGGTTGGGATAAGCTGAGGCAATTTCCTTGAAGATTTTGTCAGCCACATGGGGTTCCCAACGACCGCCATTAATAGCCTCATTGGTTTGTCGAGCTCTACTTTCAGCTGCGTTAATACGGCGCGTTGCCCTTTCCTCATCGGTAAAAGAATTTTCAGGTCGTGGGGGTGAAAGTCGAATTTTAAACACCGGATCGGTATCCATAATCGGCTTATAATGCGCTTTGACCCTTTCTCTAAACTCATCAAAAACCCCGCTAAG
>JBAYRB010000002.1:0-17943 GCA_041676905.1 Spirosomataceae bacterium | reverse complement strand
GGCCAATCAATTACCCAAACGCGCTATCCGGATTTGGGAAACAGACCTCTTTACAACGCAAGCCGACTCCCGATTTGATCTGGTATTCTCCAATGGTTTGGTCGAACATTTTCACGACACAACGGACATAATTCAACGACATGCCCAATTCTTAAAACCAGGAGGCATACTCTATTTTACCATCCCCAATTTCAAAAGTCTCAACGGGTGGTTTCAAAAAGTTTTCGATCCGCAGAATTACGCCAAACATAATATCGAATGTATGGATATTGAGCATCTCAAAAAAGCATGCGTTGAAGCTGGCTTGGAAGATATAGAGGTGCGATATACCGGTTATTTCACGATTTGGCTCGAAGACCTTAAATCTAAGCCGTTTTGGTTACGAGCTCTGCGCTTTATCGTCTGGTTTCCCATTAAAGTATTTTTCAAGCTCTTTCCAATTAATAGCAAAGCCTTTTCACCCTACCTTGAAGTTAAGGCTAGAAAGAAGACCTGAACCTACCAATATCTTCCCTTCCGGATATAAAATAAAGCTCCCCTGAGGGCAATTTTAAAATGGTTGATCAAGGTGCGCCAAAAACCAAAATGACGCTGTAACACACGCCAACGATCCGATAAAGATTTTCGATGCCGTTGGGTAGACAGCCCCCCTAACAAATATTTACAAAGTGTAAAATCAAGGTATTCCACGGTATTTGCGTTTTTCAGCGCAACAATTTCCCATTCCAAGTCGGCACTAAGATTATCTATTTCAAAAAGTGGCGCCAATGACTTCTTGACGATAAATGCTTGGTGACAAATCTTCATTCCCATGGCCATATCTTGCCACGAAATCTGCTTTGGAAGACGATGTGGAGTGACCTGGCTCCGAAGCCCTAAGGGTTTACCCTCAGATGAAACAAATAGCGCATCACTATAGTAAACATCTGCACCGGTTTTAAGCGACGCAAGTAACCGGGGAAGGGTGGTGTCATCGTGCATTTCGTCGCCCGCATTCAAAAACCAAAGATATTTACCCTTAGCCAAACCGATCCCCTTGTTCATCGCATCATATAAACCTTCGTCGGGCTCAGAAATGATTTTGAGTAACAAATCGGAGGAGAATTGCGCTGCGATCTCCAGGGTCTGGTCGGTAGAATTTCCATCGATCAGCAAGTATTCCACATTTAGTCCGGGGGACCAACCCTTTCTGACACTTTCTAGCGTATTCGCTAGCAGCTCTCCGGCATTATAGGTGACCGTAATGATCGTAAGCGCTTTATCGTTCATGAGGAGACTAGCCGTTGGTATAGTTCAAGGTAACGATTTGCTATCACGGTTTCGGCGTACTCCTTCAGTACTTTTTCACGAGCAGCCGATGCTAAACTACCTTCAGGATCATTCTCCAAAATCCATAAAATACCTTTAGCCAGTGAAAGCGGATCTGTATAATCAGCTATAAAACCGTTCGTTTGATGGTCGACCATTTCGGGTATACCGCCCGTACGAAAGCCTGCAACGGGTGTTCCACAAGCCAGCGCTTCCATGACGGTATTGGGCAGGTTGTCTTCAACCGACGGAATGACAAACAGGGTGGCAGCGCTATATATTTTCACCATTTTTTCTTCGCCCTTGACAAACCCTAAGTTATGGGTAACCAAAGGTAAGTCATCCAAGGATTCCCCACCCCCCGTTACTAAAAGCTCCAGTCGCTCACCGATATGAGGTTTTATGGATTGTAAAATGGACAGGGCTTCTTTCAAATAGGAAAACCCTTTTAGTTTAGAATCGACCTTTGCGGCAGCAAAAAGTATATAGGATTTTTCGGGGTTTAAGCCTAGCTCAGTACGAGCTGCCGGTTTTTCTATGGGTTTGAAGGTGTTGGTATTGATCGGATTTGGGATATTGATGACGGACGTTTGTTGGAACAAACGACTGGTTCGTGCTACACCGGCTAACCAGGCGCTGCATGCAACGATAGCCATCTTTTGATGGATAAGCCAGCTTTCTTTTTTCCGCTCTAATGTTTTAAAGGAAAGGTCGTTTTCGTGAGGATTTTTTAGAAATGGACATTTCCCGCAATTCTGTTCGTATCGACGGCAGTTTCCACTGTAGTGACATCCTCCCGTAAAAGCCCACATATCGTGCATCGTCCATACGATCGGCTTGTTCAGTGCGAGCAAATCTTGGATATTCTCAATCGACAACATCCCGAAATTCACCCAATGTAAATGAATGACATCAGCTTGTAAAACCATCGGATGATTTGAGAGATCCATACCTGAAATGGCTGGCGAAAATGCATAGCGAACCGATTTGTCTTTTTCAAAGGGGAGAAAGTAGAGTCGTTCGAGGATGAACCGGAACCAGAAACGCATTTTCCCCCAACGTGAATCAGCTATTCTTACAACATCATCCTTGTGACCGTCGTAGTGAGCTACCAGCATGTTGGATTCCAGACCAACCGCATTTAAGGCGTTATTGAGTCTGGAAGCGGCCAAACTTGCTCCACCTGCCCGGTGGAAGGTATTGATATGCAAAACTTTTACCACGTAATTATCTTTTGAACCTCTTTCATCGACTACAATAGAAGCTGGGGCTGATTAACGGAAAAATTTGGGGACCGTCCAACGGTATTTTACAGCTAAAATTCGGATGAGTATAATCACGGCTGCTGAAACAAGAAACGAAAAAATCCGTGTTGCACCCGCATAATCGAAAATCAGGTAAATGACCGCACCGGCAAAGCACGGGGTTGCATACACTTCTCTACGGTATACGATGGGCATCTCATTGGCCATCACATCTCGAATCGCTCCCCCCATTACCGCTGAAAATACACCCATGATTGCCGCGATTTCAGGTCTTACTCCCAAACTTAAGGCTTTTTCAGTACCTACGATTGTAAAAAGGGCTATGCCAAAGGTATCGAACAAAAAAAGGGTTCTTTTAAATTCAATTAAATATTTATAAAACAGAAAGGTGATGATGATTCCGACGAGAATGGCATAGAGAAAGTTAATATCGGCCACCCATACCAACGGGTAACTTCCAAGCAGGACATCCCGTAGGGTTCCTCCCCCGATGGAAGACAAAAATGCGGTAAAACAGGCCGCAAACCAGTCACCGTATTCTCTATCCTTTACCGTGAGGGTTCCTGATATAGCAAAGGCAAACGTACCGACGATTTCCAAAATATATTGAATTCCCATAACCTTAAATTTGGTTCGCAAATTAATTAAAACCGATCATTCCACTGCTTTCCTTTGTCAACCCTTCCACGTATGTGGGATTCCTGGCATGGCTCTTTTCAATCGAACAAAAAAGAAGTACTTTTGCACTATGGGTAACGAAACCTTTTCGATTTCGATGGAGCCTGCCAGCCAACTTGGAGAAGTTGCAGAAAAGTTACTGCAACTTAGCAAGGGGCGGAGAATTTGGCTTTTTGAAGGTGATCTCGGTGCGGGGAAAACCACCCTCATTAAGCACATATGTGAAAAACTGGGGGTTTTGAATGCGGTACAAAGCCCAACATTCTCCCTTGTGAATGAATATAGCACACACGAAGGTAGCCCGGTATTTCATTTTGATTTATACAGACTTAAAAATATCCGCGAAGCATTTGAAATCGGAATCGAAGAGTACCTGGATTCCGGCAATTATTGTCTAATCGAATGGCCGGCCATCGCTGATCCGTTATGGCCTGAAGATAGTTTCCGGCTTTATTTAACACAAGATGAATCCGGTCAAAGGATAGTCCGTTCCAGTTTAATTACGATAGCATAAATCCATGTCCGCCCCTACTTCAGCACCTACCGGCTTTAAAGAGCTTGCCAAACAGTCGGCTCTCTATCCGCAGGAGTCCCTGGATCCTCTTGTTCAAGATAAGCGTTCGTTGTTGATCGGTATACCCCGAGAGGTATCATTGCAAGAGAATCGGGTTGCATTAACCCCTGAGGGAGTTGCCATTTTAACGCGTAATGGTCACCGCGTCTGGGTTGAGAAGGAAGCCGGCATGGGTGCACATTTCACGGATAATGAATATAGTGAAGCAGGAGCCCAACTTTATGAGAGTGCCTCGGAGGTTTTTAAAGCTGACTTAATTTTAAAAGTCGAACCGCTGCTTGAAAAAGAAATCGAATGGGTTAAACCGGGAGCAACGGTCATTTCCGCCTTAAATCTCCCCACCCATGAAAAGTCCTTTTTCGAAAAGTTAAACCAAAAGAAAATAACGGGCATCGGTTATGAGTTTATTGAAGACCGTGGGGGAGGGTTACCGATTGTTCGCACCATGAGTGAAATAGCCGGAAATGCGGCGATGTTGATCGCCGCTGAATATTTAAGTAGCCCGGGCAATGGAAAGGGGCTTGTATTGGGAGGTATCACGGGAATTCCCCCTACCCGTGTGGTTATCCTTGGTGCAGGAACGGTGGCTGAATATGCAGCTCGTACGGCTTTGGGACTAGGTGCCGAAATAAAAGTATTCGATCGCCACTTATACCGACTGCAACGTTTAAAATATGCCGTAGGGCAAAGTGTCTATACTTCGATCATCGATACCGATACCTTAGGTGAAGCCATACAGCGTGCAGATGTGGTGATCGGCGCGATGCGGGGCGAAAACGGGGTCAGTCCCTGTGTAGTTACGGAAGAAATGGTAGCAGGAATGGACCCTAATTCGGTAATTATTGACGTAAGTATTGATCAGGGAGGCTGCTTTGAAACCTCTCGACTGACTACCCATGATCAACCCATTTTCCGTCAGCACGGGGTCATTCACTATTGTGTTCCCAATATCGCATCGAGGGTGGCGCGAACGGCAAGCATAGCTCTAAACAATGTGTTTCTACCCTTTCTATTAGAAGTAGGTGCATTAGGGGGAATAGACGAAATTTTATATACAAGTCGTTGGGTAATGAAGGGCGTTTATGCCTATAAAGGGGCTCTGACCAATGCCTATATTGCGCAAAGGTTCAACCTACCTTACAAGGATTTATCGCTTTTGATGATGGCCAGACTTTAAACACACTAACCAAACGGAAAGTAATCATCATGATTCATCACAGCAACGAAAACTACCTTTTAGATGATGCCAATTCACCCGATATAAATCGGATGTTACTGGGTCAGGTATCGCAAGATTTCGTTAAAGTAGCCGATCATTTAAAAGAAGCATCCTATCAAATTCGCAAAAGAGGATTTTCAGAATATCCGCTGTTTGTCATTTCAAAGACGGCTAGTGAATTAGGCACCTTACTTTTTGCCGTAGGTGACCTAGGCCTGGAATGGTCTTACCGGGCGTCAATGATGGAGGAGTTTGTACAACGGAAGTTGATTGGCGAAACATCGATCGATTATTTTAAGGAACATTATCGAAATCCCGACGAGTTTTGTTGTGCTTTCGTCATCCACAATGAATTTGCAGGGTTTGTTTATATCCCCTATCCCGTTGATTAATTCGGTCAAAAATGAGTTAGGCAACCTGTTGATTTGGACAGTGATCCTGATTCCAGTCGTTGTTTATTTAGGCTATGGTTACCACTATAGTGGCCCTATTTTTTGGGGCGATGATTACGATTTATTGGAAACCATTACACTTTCACCTGAAGCGGAATCGTTGGGGGAAAAATGGCATTTATGGACTAAGCAACAGAATGAACACCGGGTTGTTTTCCCCCGATTAATTACCTACCTCAATTACCTTTTGGAGGGTTTTATTAATTGGAAAACCCTGATCTTAACAGCCAATTTAATTTGGGTTTTTATATTGTATTTTTTCTGGAGAGCATTCCAAGAGCAGAAACTCCCCAGCTGGATGTTTATTCCCATTCCCTGGCTGTTGTTTCAACCTCAATATTATGAAAACATCATTTGGGCAACCAGCATATTGCAACAGTCCAATGTCGTATTCTGGCTTTCCTTTACCGTCTTCCTATACGCAAAAGGGTATTATAAAGCGGCCTTAGTCCCAGCTGTGGTAGCCACATTCTCTCATGGTAGCGGACTTTGTTCCTTCCTAGTGGTTCTATTTTTAATTTTTTTGGAAAAACGATGGAAACTCCTACCCTATTGGATCATCGCAACGCTGATCTTTTACGTATTGTACTTTTTTAAGCTTGAAAAAGGGCAAAGTGCCAATTTCTCGGAAAGTTTATCCAACCTGACGCAACTCGTTTTTTCCTTTTTTGCCTTTTCAGGGAGCCTGACACGAGTCGTGCTGAATAATCCGTTATGGGCGGCGCTATTAGGTGTTTTGATGTTTGCCATCATCACCTACACCCTGATTCCAACAATTTGGAAGGCACTCTCGGTAAACAAACCCAAAATTCGCCCCCTGACCTTAATTTTGATCGGGAATATAGCGTTCTTCGTCATTTCTGCAGCGCTTGTGAGCGTTTCACGAAGTTGGGCTGGACTGGAAGCGATCATGCCACCACGCTATCAACATTATACCGTGTTTTTAGCTAGTTGGACTTATTTAATGATTTTGGATTATACATCAAAATCGATACTGCTAAAACGTTTAGCCCTAGGGTTCATCTTTTTGGCCATGCTTTTCAATGGGATTAGTTATGTAGTTTATACGCCCACGGTTAGTTATCGTAAAAATTACCTCATCGCTGATGAGACTAATTATCTAAACCATGGGAAATTCCTTCAATATCATTGGACCTTCAATCGTAATATTGAACACACCTACCAAAAGGCACTCGAAAAAGGTATCGTCCGAATGACCAAACAGTTGGAGGGAATCGTCTCCGACGATGCTCCGACATCCGATTGGGTAGATTTGCGGTTTCGCGTTAGTACCAATACGAGTCCTAACGAATTGAATCCAACTGATGAGTTTCTATGGGTGGAAGCAGACCTAAAGGACAAAAAAAATGTTTTCCTTTATTTTTCTCCGGTGGAAGGACAGGGCTACTGGCTCCCACTCAGTGGTTCTCGGGCTGCTTTCAAGGATCTAATTTTTAAAGCAAAAACAAGAGGTTCCAATTACACGGCACAATTGGACTATGCCAATCTCCCGTCGGGGTATTATCGCGTGGGAATTCTCATGGACGACGAATTTACTTGGACAAATAATACCATCCATGTAAAACCCGACCGGTTAATTGAAAATTCCTCTACAAAAACAGTTCTTTAAATTAAAGTTTATATTTGCTTTTACGATGAATTGTGTACTCGAATGTCAAAACGGACTGCTTTAATAGTTCCCTGTTATAACGAAGAAAAACGACTTGCCCCCCAGCATTTTCTAGATTTCGTTTTAACTAGTGACTCAATTGATTTATGGTTTATTAATGATGGCAGTACGGATGGTACCTGGTCATTAATACAATCGATGGCAGCCCAAAAGCCTGGCCGGATCATAGCGAGAAATCTATCGGAAAATCAAGGAAAAGCCGGTGCGATTCGTTCGTGTTTTCAGATGGTTTATGAAACGGGAACCTATACTTATGTCGGCTATATAGATGCCGATCTTTCGGCACCCTTACAGGAAGTCCTGCCCCTCCAAGAGCAGATTCAAAAAGACCTATACTATATTGTGGCGGGCTGCCGAATCAAAATGGCCGGCCGTACAATTGAAAGGACAATGATGCGTCACTATTTCAGCCGCATCTTCGCCACTTATTATTCACAGCTGTTGGACGTCCACAATTACGACACACAGTGCGGCTTAAAATTGTTTCAAATCTCCTTTGCTATCAACCTTTTTGAAAAACCCTTTGTCTCTCGTTGGCTTTTCGATTTGGAGATTTTTCTGAGAGCTAAGATTCTGTTAGGGGAAGAGGGATATGCAAAAAAAATCGTGGAAGTCCCCCTGCAAGAATGGAAGGAGGTGGGTGGATCTAAACTGCGATGGTTTGACTTTTTTAAAGCACCGTGGGAAGTACTAAAAATCTACTGGCGTTATCGCCGTTGAACGACGTATTTTCAAAGGACTAGGGGGTTCGTTTTAAGTCGAGTGTATTTCTAAGAAAATTTCTAGTTAAGGGCGGAGAATAGGCGGTTAAAGACTCGGAATACTCCAAAAAAAATCGTAACTTTACATTCTATAATTCTGTATAAATCTAGATTAAGGCCAATAGTATTTTTTTTATGGCAGAGGAAACGGTATTAACCACGAACAATTATTCAGCAGAAAATATTCAGGTTTTGGAAGGCCTTGAAGCGGTACGCAAAAGGCCTTCTATGTATATTGGCGATACGGGTGCAAAAGGCCTTCATCACCTGATCTGGGAGGTTGTTGACAACTCGATTGATGAAGCGCTTGCAGGTTACTGCGATACGATTGATGTTTCGATTCAATCCGACAACTCGATTATCGTAAGAGACAACGGACGAGGAATCCCCACCGGCATGCACCCCAAGGAAAAGCGTTCTGCTTTGGAAGTGGTCATGACCGTTTTACACGCCGGGGGTAAATTCGATAAAGACACCTATAAAGTTTCCGGGGGTTTGCACGGGGTTGGGGTTTCTTGTGTGAACGCGTTATCGATCGAATTCAGAGCTGAGATTCACCGTGATGGCCAAATATTCGAGCAAGAATATTCTCAAGGTCGCCCACTCTACCCCACTCGGGTTATCGGTACGACTGACAAAACCGGAACGACAATTCATTTTAAACCGGATGAGACAATCTTTTCGGTTACTGAGTTTAAGTACGATACGGTTGCAAGCAGATTACGTGAATTAGCTTTCTTAAATCGGGGTATTAAACTCACCCTGACCGACTTCCGCGAACTGGATGAACAAGGCGAACCCCGCAAGGAAGTATTCCTTTCGGAGGGAGGGCTCACCGAATTTGTTGTTTACCTGGATGGCACACGGCCCGCTTTGATTCCGGAGCCCATCTATATGGAGAGCAACAAAGGCACTGTGCCGGTTGAAGTAGCGATGATCTACAATACTTCATATTCCGAAAACGTGTTCTCCTATGTTAACAACATTAATACGATAGAGGGTGGTACGCACGTATCCGGCTTCCGGATGGCATTGACCCGTACCCTCAAAAACTATGCGGACAAGTCGGGTATTCTGGCGAAAGAAAAAATTGAAATTGCTGGAGATGACTTTAGGGAAGGTTTAACAGCGGTTATTTCGGTAAAAGTAGCAGAACCCCAGTTTGAAGGACAGACCAAAACCAAACTCGGTAACGGGGAGGTGCAGTCAGCTGTTAGCCAAGTGGTTTCTGAGATGTTGGAAACCTATTTGGAAGAACATCCGAAAGAAGCCCGTATCATCATAGATAAGGTCGTCCTGGCTGCCAAGGCTCGTATTGCCGCAAGAAAGGCCAGGGAGATGGTTCAGCGTAAGAATATTTTGACTGGTACAGGTTTACCTGGAAAACTGGCCGACTGTTCTGAGACGGATCCTGAATTGTGTGAACTGTTCCTAGTTGAGGGAGACTCGGCGGGTGGAACGGCTAAACAAGGTCGGAACCGAATGTATCAAGCCATCTTGCCCTTACGTGGGAAGATCCTGAACGTAGAAAAAGCGCAGGAATACAAGATTTATGAGAATGAGGAAATCAAGAACATGTTCACTGCGATGGGCGTGCAAATTGGGAAAGAAGGAGACGAGAGAGCACTGAACATTGATAAACTTCGCTATCATAAAATCATCATTATGACGGATGCTGACGTGGACGGAAGTCATATTCGTACCCTGATTCTGACGTTCTTCTTCCGCTACATGAAGGTCCTGATCGAAAATGGCTATATCTACATTGCTCAACCCCCCTTATACTTGGTTAAAAAAGGTAGGGAGGAGCGTTATTGCTGGACGGAAGCACAACGTGAAGCAGCCATCCGTGAGCTCGGCGGTGGCAGAGAAGATTCCGTCAACGTACAACGTTACAAGGGTTTGGGAGAAATGAATGCGGAACAACTTTGGGAGACTACTATGAACCCCGAAAAACGCAGTCTAAAGCAAGTAACCATCGAATCTGCCGCAGAGGCTGATCATTTATTCTCTATGTTAATGGGTGACGAAGTAGCCCCACGGAGAGAATTTATTGAGAAAAATGCAAAATACGCCCGAATAGATATTTGATCCATTACAACCTTATGGGCGAACGGGCGGTCTTTTCTAGGAACGACCGCCTTTTTCTTATCTATTAGCAGCAACGTTTTTCCGGAGCACAAAGTAAAAGGCAATTAAAGCTCTGACTTTACGCATGAAACACTTTTCCGCTGTATTGTTTCTTTTGCTTTTACCATGGGTAACCCTTAAAGCCCAGGAAATACCGGATGAGGAAGACGGCTATTACACCCCAGTACCGTCGACTCCCCCGACTTTAAAAAAAGCGTTAACTCGTAAGCAACTCGAAAAACAGCGGGAACAAATGCGAGTGCTAAGTCGGTGGTATATTGGAGTGGACCTTTTCGGACGTTCCGATATCAGTTCGCTCGATAATAACTACCGCTACCTGTTCAAAACAATGAATTCAAGCACTATTGATTTTTCATTCTCCGGACAGGTCGGTTGGGTTTTTCGTGAACAATTAGCCCTAGAAGCCGGCTACGCAAGAAGTAAAATTCACAACACAGCCATTCTAAATACCACCAACAAAGGTGGATTTCGCTTTGCCAACGATGGTAATGCCTTTTTTCTAAGGGGAAAATTCATGTTGGAATTTGAAAAAATGGGCAGAAGAAGACCTGGAATTTGGGTGGGTGGAGGTGCTTGGGCTGTCCCCAATTCGGGTGGCGAAAGAGAACCTAAAGCCTATATCATCTACCATTACGACAATCGAGGCAACTCCGATACAACTTATGTCAGCAGCAAAACAACGCTGGGTAATGACTGGACTTACGGCCTGGAACTACTGGCAGAAGTTAGTTTTAAAGTGAACGAATGGTCGGATATGGCGATTTTTCTACGAAGGCATTGGGGCTACGGTACGGCACTAACCACAGAACTTACCTACGCCGACAACAAAAAAGTCATCGATACGGGCTACATTAAGTCTGAAGGGACTGGGTGGAATTTTGGCATTTCTTACCGCTTTATGACCGGCATTAAAAGAGGAGAGCCAAAAACAAAAAAATTAGAAGGAGAAATTATTACCCCCTATAGCTCCGCACTAAAACCCTAACCCATAACAACAAAAATTATTCCTCCTCTTACCTGGCACTACCTGAAAAGGTATAGCGTTATAGTAAAGTAGACTCTTCGGGATTCCTGAAAAAAAGCTAACTTGTATAGCTCAGGATGTTTGAAAATTTACGATTCACATCATAGCGAATAATCATGTCGACTGATTCTATAAATTTCCCTCATAGTGATAAAAAAAAGACAAGTTTTTCAGATCTGTTTTCGTTTTTTACCCCCACGGAATCTGAGGAAGAAGAAAGCCCTTTTCGTAAAAACCCGGAAAAAGTAGCTCAAATTGTAGCTCAAAGCGATCTCATTAGTCGTGATTTGAGTTGGTTGAAATTTAATGAGAGAGTGCTTGACCAGGCTAAAAATAAGAACCGAAACCTTTTTGATCGGTTAAAATTCTTGGCTATTACAAGCTCCAATCTCGACGAGTTTTTCACCATTCGAGTAGGTAATCTTTACAATTACCTGGATTATGGTAAACAACGAATCGACTATTCGGGCCTACGAGAGATCCCCTTTAAGAAATTATTATTATCAACTGCCCAGGATTTTGTAAAAGAACAAAACGATTGTTACCTCAATGAACTTCAACCCTTATTTGCCGAACATAAATTTCGAATTGTCAACACCGAGGCATTAACACCGGAAGAACGAATCAAAACTGAAGCCTATTTCGATCGAACGGTACATCCGATGTTGACGCCGATGCTCTATGATTATACGCATGCTTTCCCGGTTCTGCTAGCCAAAGTCCTCATTCTTGCTGTTACGACCCGTGCGTCAGACACCCATGAATTGGAACAGGAAAAACTGTCCTTCGTCCAGATACCGGCCAATTTACCTCGTTTTTTTGTCATCGAACGTAACGAAGAAGTTCTCTTTATACCCATCGAAAGTATCGTTCGCACGAATATTCAAAAATTGTATCGGAATATTGAAATACTTTCCACAACCGTATTTCGGGTGATGCGAAATGAAGATTTTTCGCTCGAAGACATCGACGACATCGAAGCTGACCTGGTCGACGAATTAAGGCAAAAAATTAAAAACAGGAGACTTGGCCGAGTCGTCCGGGTGGAAATGGAAGAAAATGTGAGTCCCCGTCTTCTTAAACTACTGCGTAAAAGATGGGAGATCGACGACAGCAATATCTTCTTCACCAAAGGGCTAATCGATTACACAGGGTTATGGCAAATCATTAAATTTCCTGAATTCAAGGATCAAATTCCCCCTTCCCATTCACCAGTTCCTCCTTTGGGTATAGGCCGTGAAAGATCCAAAAGCATTTTTGAGGTTATTAAGGAAAAGGATATCCTATTACACCATCCTTACAACAACTTCGAGCCAGTTCTTCAACTTTTAGAACAAGCTGCTGAAGACCCAATGGTTCTATCTATTAAACTGACCATTTATCGGCTGGCCAAAAACTCTAGAGTAACAGAAGCCCTGTTAAAAGCTGCGGAAAACGGGAAACACGTGGCCGTCCTTTTTGAAGTAAAGGCGCGTTTTGATGAAGAAAATAATATTCGAGAAGCTCAAAGACTTCAAAAAGCGGGGTGTTTTATCATTTATGGAATTGGGTTACTGAAAACGCACACGAAACTGCTATTAATCATTCGAAATGAAGGCCAAGTGGTAACCCGCTATGCGCATATGTCGAGTGGGAATTATAACGAAGACACCGCCCGTCTTTACACCGATATCGGTCTATTAACTTCTCGCGCCGAATACACACGGGATATTTCTGAGTTCTTTAACGTCATCACTGGCCATTCGATTCCTAATAAATATGCAAATCTGATCACAGCTCCACGGCATATGCGAGATGGCCTAATTGAGCTGATTATGAAAGAGGCGGAGAATGCGCGAGCGGGGCTGCCATCTGGAATTTGCATTAAAATAAACTCGCTGGAAGACCGCCAAGTCATCATGAAACTTTACGAAGCCTCCCAAGCTGGAGTACCCATCCGACTCATCGTGAGGGGCATTTGCTGTTTACGTCCGGGACGACCTGGATTAAGTGAAAATATTGAAGTTCGGTCTATAGTCGGCGATTTATTAGAACATTCTCGGTTGTACTATTTTCACAACAACAATAATCCGATTGTATACGGTGGAAGCGCTGATGTCATGGTGCGAAGCTTCGATAAACGAATTGAATCTTTATTCGCTTTCGTAGACGATGATGTTAAACAAGAGACCATTGCTATTTTGGACTATTGTTTGAGAGACAATGTAAATGCCTACATACTTCGTGAAGATGGAAATTACACCAAAGTGGTTCCTGAGAATGAATCGGAGGAGTTTAACGTCCATGTAGAATTTTATAAAATGACCATGGAAGACGTCAAAAAAGCTGCCCTGTTCCAAAACACCTACCAAGACGTATAGTTGCTGGTCTTGCTGAATGAGATTTTGAATTTTTTTCGATTAAAACTGGTTTGGTAGTACCGCATTAATATTATTTATCCTACATTCAGCCTTCGAAAGGAAACATTTGGGTCTTCGAATGGACAGATTGATAGGCTTAATAGGGTTCGGCTTAATTTTAGGAATCGCATTTGCACTCTCCAACAATCGTAAAGCTATCAATTACAGAACGGTCGGGATGGGCTTGCTCCTGCAATTCGGGCTTGCTGTTTTCATACTCCGTACCGAAATCGGCCATACCTTATTTCACTGGCTGGGCGAAAAGGTCCAAAAGCTATTATCCTTTGCCGACAAAGGAGCGGAATTCGTATTCGGTCCACTGGTAAACAGCCCCTTAATGGTCGAAGCTTTTGGGCAAGGAAATGATTTTGTATTCTTTTTTAAGGTTATCCCCACCATCATTTTCGTAGCAGTGCTGGTGAATATGCTGTACCATCTAGGCATCATGCAACGCATTGTTTCTGTCATCGCTCAAATTGTTTTCAAATTAATGCGAGTCAGTGGAGCGGAAGCATTGTCGAATGTGGCCAGCGCATTTGTCGGACAGGTAGAGGCGCAAATGATGATTAAGCCCTACTTAAAAAATATGACCCGATCGGAATTGATGGCATCGATGTCAGGTAGCTTCGCCTGCATTGCCGGTGGGGTTATGGCTGTCTACATTTCGCTAGGTATCCCAGCCCCCTATTTGATAGCGGCTAGTTTAATGGCAGCACCAGGGGCTTTGGCCATTTCGAAGATCGTTTTCCCTGAAACCGAAAAGTCTGAGACTTCGGGTATGGTGAGGATCAAAATTGAGAAAAACCACGTTAACCTGCTGGATGCAATCGCTTCAGGCGCGAGTGAAGGGCTCAGGATAGGGCTTCAAGTCGTCGCAATGTTGATTGGCTTCATCGCTTTGATCGCCTTTCTCGACTTTATTTTGGGATGGACAGGTGGGTTATTCAATTTCCCTGAATTGAGTTTTAACTACGTGCTAGGAAAGCTCTTTTCCATCTTTGCGTGGACTATGGGTGTTCCCTCCCAGGACATCGAAACAGCGGGTGCACTCATGGGCACCAAAATGGTTGTAAATGAATTCGTTGCCTACTTGGATCTGGTGAAGTTGAAAGATGATATCCACCCCAAAACCTTGGTGATTGCCAGTTTTGCCCTCTGTGGTTTTGCGAATTTCAGCTCCATTGCCATTCAGGTAGGGGGAATTGGGGAGTTAGCCCCCTCCCGTCGATCTGACTTAGCCAGGCTTGGAATCAGAGCCTTGATCTGTGGTACATTAGCCAATTACATGTCTGCAACCATTGCCGGGATGCTCATGTGAGCCATCGCCGGCAGAGCCACTAGCTCTTGCAGACTGGGGCTCCCCTTGATCAATTCAAGGGCTAACCCAGCTTTGAATGGCGCTCAGATCAGGAACCTTTTCTTCAATTTTGAACTTTTTGCGCAACCCACCGAGGTCATTAAAGATCTTGTTGGGATTGGCTCCTTTCAGAGATTCAATGGTGTGAAAACCCATTTTTTGAAGTAGAGGTATCCATACTTTGTCCACACCAATGGCCATGTAATCGGCTTCGGAGGCGACTTCCACACGTTTTTCTGGTCTCATTTGTGGGAAAAAGATCACCTCTTGTATGCTACTGTTGTTAGTGAGCAACATGGTGAGGCGGTCGATTCCGATTCCTATACCGGCGGTGGGGGGCATGCCATATTCCAAGGCTCGGATGAAGTCTTCATCCATTTCCATGGCTTCCTCATCCCCTCGCTCTTTCAATCGAAGTTGCTCCTCAAACCGCTCTTTTTGGTCAATTGGGTCGGTTAATTCAGAATAAGCATTAGCGATTTCTTTTCCATTTACAAAAAGCTCAAAGCGCTCCACCATACCTGGCTTAGAGCGATGCTTTTTGGTCAGCGGCGACATCTCGATGGGATGATCGATGATAAAGGTGGGCTGTATTATATTTTCCTCCACTTTTTCTCCGAATATTTCGTCAATCAGTTTGCCCTTACCCATGCTATCGTCTATTTCCATACCCCATTTCCGGCATTGATCACGAATAGCGTCTTCATCCATCTCCTCCACGTTTAAACCGGTATAGTCACGGATCGCATCCGTAATGCTCAATCGTGGATAGGGTCCCGAAAAATTCAAAATTTTATCTCCGAACTGCGCTTCCGTAGTGCCATTGACTTTTAAAGCTACATTTTCCAGCAGTTCCTCCAGCATTTCCATCATCCAGTTGTAGTCCTTATAGGCTACATAAAGTTCGACGGTTGTAAATTCCGGATTGTGCGTACGGTCCATACCTTCATTCCGGAAAAGTTTACCGAATTCATAAACGCCATCGAAACCTCCTACAATTAGTCGTTTTAGATGAAGTTCTGTTGCAATTCGCAAGTATAAATCCGTATCCAGGGCGTTGTGATGTGTTTTAAATGGCTTTGCCGCGGCACCTCCATGAACCAATTGCAACACGGGAGTCTCTACCTCCAGCCAGTTATGACTGTCGAAATATGCCCTCATGGTGGAAATAATTCTGGCTCTCTTCACGAAGATCTCACGCACCTCCGGGTTAACGATTAAATCCACATACCTTTGGCGATAGCGAAGTTCCGGATCCGTAAACCCGTCGTAGACATTGCCATCGTCGTCCCGTTTTACAACCGGAAGTGGCCGTAGTGCCTTCGCCAGGACGGTAAACTTTTGCACATGTACGGATATCTCATTCGTTTGAGTGGTAAACACAAACCCCTGTACTCCGACGATATCACCTATATCCAAAAGTTTTTTAAAGACCGTATTATACAGCGTTTTATCTTCTCCCGGACATATGTCATCGCGGCGGAAGTAAAGTTGAATTCTTCCCGTACTATCTTGGAGCTCGGCAAACGCCGCACTTCCCATAATTCGGAAACTCATCAATCTCCCAGCGAGGGAAACATCTTTATAATCTATTTTTTGATTTTCATAATTGTCCTGAATCTCCTTGGCAGTAGCATTAACCTCAAAGGTCTCGGGAGGATAGGGATTAATATTCAGTTTTATCAATTCCTCCCTTTTTTTTCTTCGCAGCAATTCCTGCTCACTTAGCAACATCTTTTCTTAAATTATAATTTTTAAAAATTCTTGAAGAATATTCCCTGGTCGTTATTTTTTAGTCCGGTGATTTGAGTAACAGACGGGTATTATTTTTTAATTTTTAAATGCTCTTTTGATAAAAGCCCCTATAAAGCTCCCAATGAAGGTGAGGCCTATGGCACCCAGCAAACTATGCCGTTCGATCTCCGGCAGCTTGCCTTCGGTTAAAGCGAATAGACCTACTGTTATCACAACAACTTGAACCAAGGCAGAAATCCATCCTTTATGAGGATCGAGTACACCTAGGATTAATCCTGCTAGGGCAGCCGCAAGCAGGGGAATATGTACTCCCGTGGCTCCTCTAATCAGCCCTATAGTTAGCAAACCAAAGAAAATTGCTACCACGGGGGTATAAAAGGGGGCTGTTATTTTACTTGTCTCACCGCCCATAGCTTATTTGGTAAGTCTTTTATATTTGATCCGAGTAGGGCGGGCTTCTGCTCCCAGTCGCTTTCTTTTATTTTCCTCGTATTCTGAAAAGTTTCCTTCAAACCAGTAGACTTCCGAATTTCCTTCAAACGCCAAAATATGGGTAGCGATGCGATCCAAAAACCATCGGTCGTGGGAGATAACCACAGCGCAACCGGCGAAATTTTCGAGACCTTCTTCCAATGCTCGGAGCGTATTGACGTCCAGGTCGTTGGTAGGTTCGTCCAAAAGTAAGAGGTTTCCTCCTTCCTTCAACGTGAGTGCCAGATGTACACGATTTCGCTCGCCTCCCGAAAGATTCTTGATTTTCTTTTCTTGGTCTGCCCCCATAAAGTTAAATCTACTGACGTAGGCCCGGGCATTGACCTGTTTTCCACCCAACATGATCCACTCGTTCCCTTCCGAAATCGTTTCATAGACAGTTTTTTCGGGATTGAGGTGATCATGTTCTTGATCGACATAAGACCATTGCACGGTCTCCCCGATTTCAAAAGTTCCACTCAATGGATTCAATTGCCCAGTGATCAGCTTAAAAAGGGTTGTTTTACCCGCACCGTTGGGTCCTATGATCCCTACGATACCAGCTGGTGGTAGTGAAAAGCTCAGATTTTCGTACAATAACTTGTCACCGAAGCCCATGGTAATATTATGGGCTTCAATCACCTTATTGCCCAAACGCGGTCCTGGTGGAATGTAAATTTCTAATTTCTCTTCTTTCGCCTTGGTCTCTTCGCTCAATAGTTTTTCATACGCACCCAGACGGGCTTTTGACTTGGCGTGGCGGGCTTTCGGCGCCATTTTTACCCACTCCAATTCTCGCTGCAACGTTTTTTGGCGTTTCGATTCGGTCTTTTCCTCTT
>JBAYRB010000001.1:0-28285 GCA_041676905.1 Spirosomataceae bacterium | reverse complement strand
GACCAGTGGCAATGGGCAAACCACCCTAATCCGAGGGAGAAAGCGTCATTTCTACCTGAGAATATTTTGCCCATCCAGGAATCAGGCCATTTGAAATTTATTGAAAAAGGTCAATCTCCATTTAAGCACATTAGTTTCCTACACGTAAATGGGCATACCGAACAAATGCTCTTACCCCTGATCGATATGAACGGCAAGAAATTCTTATTTGCGGCCGACCTATTTCCCTCTTCCGTGCACATTCCCATCGCCTGGGTAATGGCTTATGATGTCAGACCCCTATTGAGTATGGAAGAAAAAAAAGAAGTCCTGGACCAGGTAGTGGAGGAGGATATCACGTTGATATTTGAACACGATGCGACCTGGGAAGCAGCGACGGTGAAAAGAGGGGAAAGGGGAATCATAATCGAAACCCGAGGGAAATTGAACGAATATTTACCCTAGTCACTTTATAAATTTGAAGGGAAGTAATCCAAATTTGCCGGAAATATGAAAGTAGGTTTGGTATTATCGGGGGGCGGCGCAAGAGCAGCTATGCACTTAGGCACGATACGAGCGTTGGAAGAATACGGTATCGAAATTAACCTCATTGCCGGAACGAGCGCAGGTGCAGTGGTGGGAGCGCTCTATGCACAAGGTTATACTCCGGAGGAAGGTTTGGAAATCGTTTCCGAATTCAAACTTTTCCGAACCTTTCAAATTGCGCGTGGCGGAAATGGCCTATTAAGTTTGTCAAAGGCGGAACAATTATTACACCCTTTTTTCCCAGAAAATTCCTTTTCCTCCCTTCGCATCCCCACCCTTATCACCGCTACGGATATTCGCCGTGCTGAAACTGTGTCTTTCGATAGGGGTCCATTGTTACCGCCCATGCTGGCCTCGTGCTGTTTACCAGGTCTTTTTGAGCCTTATTCCTTCCAAGAGCGTCAATTGGTTGATGGAGGCGTCCTAAACAATATGCCCGTTGAATATGTCGAACCCCATTGTGACTTTATTATTGGGGCACATTGTAACCCTTTCCAAGTGAATCCTACTTTAAAAAGCGCATTTGAAGTGGCATACCGTTCCTTATTGTTAGCCGTTCACAATCAAAATTTACGGCGACTAAGTAAATGTAATTTGTTGATAGAGCCCCCTCAGTTGACTCGCTATTCCCTTTTTGATTTTAAGAAAATGAAATCGATATATCAGATCGGTTACGAATATGCCCTCCAGGTCCTAGCAACAGCCGACCTACCTTATACAAAGAAAATTTCCTGCTGATATTTGTCGCAGCGTATAACATTCTTAGGAAAGCAATCATTTATCCATTTTTCCTAGTATAAATTGGTTCGATTCAGCCTATTTATTAGTGAAATAGTGTAAATTGTCAAGCAATCTAAGCGCTATTCAAAAACCTTAACCTAACTATTTCTATCATCGATCATGTTGAATCGTCGCGATCTGATTAAGAGACTGACTGCACTTCCATTCTTAGCCAGTTTCAAAGCACCTGAAACCATTTTGACTAACCCTTCATCCGACCTAATTAAGGAACTTGGCATACGTACGTTCATAAATGCTGCAGGTACGTATACGGCCATGACAGGCTCTCTCATGCCCGATGAAGTGATTCAAGCCATTCAAGCATCGTCTAAAGATTTCATGATGCTGGATGAGGTACAAACCAAGGTCGGTGAACGTATCGCCTCCATTACCCATGCAGAAGCAGCAACGGTCACAGCAGGTTGTTTTTCAGCTCTCACCCTGGGGTTAGCAGGGGTGCTTACCGGGATGGATCCGGAAAAAGTGAAAGCTTTGCCCCACTTAGAAGGCACGGGAATGAAATCGGAAGTGATCCTTCAAAAAGGGCATTCGATCGGATACACCCAAGCCTTAACCAATACGGGATGTAAGCTCGTTTACATTGAAACCCGCGAAGAACTGGAACGTGCGATCAACGACAAAACTGCCCTGATGTGGTTTTTGCATATCCAATCGGACAGAGGACAGATTGGTCATGAAGAATGGGTAGACATTGCCCGAAAGCATCAAATTCCGACCATGATTGATATCGCTGCGGACGTCCCTCCTGTCGAAAATCTTTGGCGCTTCAACGACATGGGTTTCGACCTAGTCTGTGTTTCCGGGGGTAAGGCCATGCGTGGGCCTCAAAGTGCCGGAATTTTAATGGGTAAAAAGAAATACGTTGACGCTGCACGATTGAGCGCACCTCCCCGGGGATCCACGATTGGCCGAGGTATGAAGGTCAACAAAGAGGAAATTCTTGGAATGTACGTGGCATTGGAAAGATTCGTAAAACTAGATCACCAAAAAGAATGGGACACTTGGGAACAACGCACGGCCCTCATAGAGCGGGCAGCCCAGACGGTTTCGGGTGTGACCACCACGGTTACACGTCCACCGCTTGGAAATCATACTCCTACCTTGAAAATTGCCTGGGACCCTGCCATTATTCCTTTAACTACGAAAGAGTTTCAAGAAAAATTAAGAGAAGGAAATCCTTCCATCGAAGTGACTTCAGGGGGTACCCATGCCATCAGTTTAACAACCTGGATGCTTAAACCCGGCCAGGAGAAAACAGTTGCAAACCGGATCCAAGAAGTCCTCTCCCAAGCAAAAGTTTAGTATTCGTTCCATAAATTCCTATCCCATCATGAAAAGATTGGTTTACTTTTTGTTCTCATTCTTCATACTACCATTTGGAATCCATGCCCAGGAATACTCTCTACTGATCAAAGGAGGGCACTTGATTGACCCCAAAAACAATATCAGTAAGCCTATGGATATCGGTATTTTTGAAGGAAAGGTTAAAAAAGTTGCTGAAAATATTGATCCCTCTTCAGCCCGACAGGTGGTCGATGCCAAAGGCATGTACGTTACTCCGGGGCTCATTGATATCCATGGTCATGTCTTTGCCGGCACAAAGCCCAACCATTACCTGAGCGACGGATTCGTTGCTGTTTTCCCTGATGGATTCACCTTTCGAGTGGGTGTCACCACGATCGTTGACTGTGGCGGAGCGGGGTGGATGAACTTCCATACTTTTAAGGAAAATATTATTTACAACTCAAAAACAAGGGTTCTTTCCTTTCTTAATATCGTAGGCAATGGAATGCGTGGAGGTAAGTGGGAACAGGATACGAGTGACATGGATCCGGGATTGGCCGCTGCTGTCGCCCTGAAAAATCGCAACGATATCGTAGGATTCAAGGTCGCCCACTTCCAGGGTCGCGACTGGACGGTAGTTGAAAATGCAGTAAAAGCGGGCGAAATCGCGAAAATGCCGGTAATTGTAGATTTCGGTGGTGCCCAACCGCCCCTACCGCTGGAAGAATTATTCTTACGTAAACTAAGACCGGGTGATATATTTACCCACACCTATACGTTGTTGCCCAACGACGTAAGAGAGACCATCGTCGACGAAGAAAAGGGTAAGGTGAAACCCTTTGTATGGGAAGCTCGAAAAAGAGGTATCGTCTTTGACGTGGGCTACGGTGGTGCCAGTTTTAATTATACTCAGGCTTTACCGGCTATGAAAGAGGGTTTTTATCCTACCACCATCAGTACGGACCTGCATACCGGAAGCATGAATGGTTCGATGAAAGACATGCTCTCCGTAATGTCTAAGTTTTTACAAATGGGCATGCCCCTTGAAGAAGTGATCAAAGCCAGCACCTGGACCCCCGCTAAAGTTATTCAAAGGGAAAGTTTAGGACACCTGTCGGAAGGAGCTATCGCCGATATTGCCGTTTTCTCGATGCGGAAAGGAAATTTCGGTTTCTACGATAAAACTGGTTACAAGGTTCAAGCGAGAGAAAAATTGGAATGTGAACTGACCGTTAAGGGAGGGAACATAGTCTACGACCTAAATGGCATTGCCGATCCGATATACTGGCGCTAAAAACACCGGAGCAGGATGGGAATTAAAACGATATCATGATTTCACCACCTAACTTAAATAATTACAATCAACGATCACGACCATGAGCATTGAGAAAAGAAGATCCTTACTAAAGCGATTGTTTGCTTCCGTTGCGGGAGTAGCGGGACTTAGCACCTTGTCCAAGGCAGAAAAAGCACCCGAAAAAGAGGTTGGCAACGTAGTTATGGACCAGGAAGTCCCCTTATTTTCAGGGCATACCAAATTTAATAACCTAGTTTTTGTAGCGGGAAAAGGTGCCCATTTTGACGGAGATATCACGGCACATACCAACCATGTCCTTGACGAGGTCGAAAAGGAATTGAAAAAAGCCGGCTCCTCCATGGAGAAAGTGCTAAAGGTAAATGTCTACTTGCACGACCTGAACGATTATAAAAAAATGAATGAAGCTTACCGTGGGCGGTTTGGCAACAAGCCACCCGTTCGGACGACGGTGGCGGTATATGGTGGAGTGCCTGGTAACTCCTTGGTAGAAATCGATTGCATCGCCTACATATAAACGATCCTATGCGGCGGTTTTATTAATAACCCCTGGTTTTCACCGGGGGTTATTTATTATGATTATTTTTGCCACCACACAAAAAGTTTAAAGCGTGACCAATCAGAACGAGCCAAATCTAGAGGAAGAAGATGACGAGCTGTATGAGCACTACAGGATTGTAGCTGACAAGGGTCAAAGTCTGATGCGCCTGGATCTTTTTATACGGCAGCATGTACAGAATGCTTCCCGAAATAAGGTTCAGGTCGGTATTGAAGCGGGGGCGATTAAGGTAAACGATCAGCTCACTAAAGCCAGTTATAAGATTAAGCCGGGCGATGTAGTGACCATGTCCATGGCAAAACCGCCTCGCGACAATGAAATTCTACCCGAAAACATCCCCCTCGATATAATTTATGAAGACGAGGATTTGCTGGTAATCAACAAACCTGCCGGGATGGTGGTACACCCCGCCCATGGCAATTGGAATGGCACCCTCGTAAATGCTTTGTACTACCATTTTGATAATCTTCCCTTCCGTAAAGATCAGGAAATTCGCCCAGGTTTAGTGCATCGAATTGATAAGGATACCACCGGCTTACTCGTGGTAGCCAAAACTGAATTTGCCTTGAATCATTTGGCAAACCAATTCTATCACCACAGTATCGAACGCACCTACATAGCCATGATCTGGGGCGAAATGAAAGAACCTAAGGGTACGATTATAGGTAATGTCGGACGGAGTACCAAAGACCGGAAGATAATGGCGGTTTATCCCGACGGAGAGCAGGGAAAACATGCCGTTACGCATTACGAGGTCATAAAACCGATGCGTTATGTATCTCTTGTAAAATGTAACTTGGAAACCGGGCGAACCCATCAAATCAGGGTTCATTTTCAATATAAAGGCCATCCGTTATTCAACGATGCCGCCTATGGGGGGAACCGTATTTTACGTGGAATTCAGGGAGGGAGCTATAAAACATTTGTTGAAAATTGTTTTAAAATTTTACCTCGTCAAGCCTTACATGCTCAGTCCCTTGGGCTTGAACATCCCCGGACCGGAAAATGGATGCAGTTCGAAATTCCGTTACCCGACGATATGCGGGAAGTTATCGCCCGGTGGGAGAATTACGTACAGTATAACTAAGTATCATTTTACTGAAAATGGCTTTTATGGTAGGGGCTTGTCGCTCCTCATTTATACCAATACTATTAGAAGATGGACGTAAAAATTCGTAAAGGGGCGAAAGAAGATATCCCTTCCGCATACAACCTGGTAAGAGAGTTAGCCATCTATGAACGCGCCCTGGAGATCATGTCGAATACCCCGGAAAAAATGGCTCGTGATTTGGACAATAAACTATTCGAATTTATTGTTGCCGAGCTTGATGGGAAGATCGTAGGAATGTCATTGTACTATTTCCGATATTCAACATGGAAAGGGAAGCGGTTGTATATGGAAGATATTATCGTAACCGAATCTCATCGGGGTAACGGCATTGGGAAACTCCTATTTGAAGGGACGGTAGCTATTGCCAAGGAAAGTGAATGTACGGGAATGCGTTGGCAAGTCCTCGATTGGAATACTTCCGCCGTCAACTTTTATCGTAAATACGGGACTAGCTTTGACGACGAATGGATTAACTGCAATCTCGACTTCTAGTTCTTCTTTTTTTTTCGGTTTACTAGTTTTACAGCCATCATTATGGTAATGGCGAATAATAGCACGCCTACCACTCCCCAAATCCAGTCAAAAGCGTTTTTCAGTATTACTAGAAATACAACGGCTACCAGAATGACGGTCGCCAGCTCATTCCATAAACGTAGCTTGATCGACGTCCAGCGAAAAACTCCTTCACGGGCTTCTTTGACTAATTTGCGCGTATAAAAATGGTAGAACAGGAGCAACACTACAAAGCCGAGCTTCATATGTAACCACCCTTGTTCGAGCCATCCGGGTGTGAGATATAACATCAGACTCCCTGAAAGAACCGTTATCCACATGGCGGGAACCATGATCGCATTAAATAATCGCTTTTGTGTGACCACAAAATGTTGATGGAGCGCCGCTCGGACTTCCCCCGGTTGGGATTGAGATTCCACATGGTACACTAATAAGCGAGGTAAATAGAACAAGCCTGCAAACCAGCTTACCACGGCAATGACATGTATAGCTTTCACATAAAGGTACATCTTACGCTACTCTTTTTTCTATTACAAAATTGCGAGCTCGGAATTTCTAAACGCTACGCCAGCTATTTAACAATCCGAACACCTTCAAATAAAAAACAAACTTAACAATGTATTTATACGTTATATTTATACCATGAAAATGCTGTTCAATACATGTGCTATATTGCCTCGGTTGGCCGGATTGAGCTTACTACTCTTAATTACCCTGCAATCTTGTGCTCAATCCGACAAAAGTGCTACTAAAAAAACTAAAATGGAAATAAATACATTAGCTGCGATTCCTGGGGTAGAAGTTGCTACCTTTGGAAACGGGTGCTTCTGGTGTACAGAAGCCGTATTTGAAACTTTAGAAGGTGTCTATGGAGCGGTTTCAGGATATTCGGGAGGGAATATCGCTAACCCTTCCTATGAAATGGTTTGTACAGGGCGCACCGGTCATGCGGAAGTAGTACAGGTTTTCTACGATCCTGAAAAAATCAGCTATGCTGCGTTGTTGGAGGCGTTCTTCCGTAGCCACGACCCCACAACACGCAATCGTCAGGGTGCGGATGTAGGTCCCCAATACCGATCCGTTATCTTTTACCACGATGATCAACAGAAGCAACTTGCGGAAAGTATCATCAAGGAGCTGGACTCGTCCGGTGCGTACCCCAATCCCATCGTAACTGAAATCTCACCTTTAACCAAGTTCTACCCCGCAGAAGATTATCACCAAAGCTATTTTGAAAACAACCCAAACCAGGCTTATTGTGCAGCCGTCATCGCTCCCAAACTGGAAAAGTTCAGAAAAGTCTTTCGGGATAAACTAAAAAAATAATCCAATCATTTACCATTCCACACTGTATTTTACCGTTAAATAAGCCAATCCTACCGTTGGGTAATTTTGAGGGGGCTTTAATTGAATCGTATATTTTAAAATCGTTGATTTGCATAAATTTAAAAGTTAAAACCGACAAACCAAATGAAAAAACTATTCGCATCTTTGGTACTGGTAATTGCACTTTTTACCAGTTCAAGTACATTTGCACAATTTGAAAAAGGAGACAATCTCTTTAACGCGGGGATTAACCTCGGAGGGCCGTGGGGAGGAGGCTTTGGTCTCGGAGCTTCTTACGAGGCTGGTATTCACGATTTTATAAGTGTCGGCGCTCAGGTCGACTGGGTTAACTGGACCTCCTATTGGAAATACAACTTCCTAACTCTTGCAGGAAGAGGATCCTACCATTTTGGTAAGCATTTTCTAACTATCGACAACCTAGATTTATATGCTGGTGTTGCTCTTGGTTACAGAATCTCTAACGATCCTTTTGATAATACCTGGATAGGCACAGTATATTCGAGCGGTGTTCATTTCGGAGGGTTTGCGGGTGCTCGTTACTACTTCCAGGAAAACTTCGGTGTATTTGCAGAAGTTGGTTACAACGCATCCCCACTAAAAGCAGGAATCACCTTGAAATTCTAAAAAATAAATCGATCCTACTGGATCAGGGCTGTCTCCATCGCTAATCGGATTGTTATTTGGGGTTAACCCAATAAGCTCCCACTCAGCCTGAGAGACAGCCTTTTTTTTGGGGGAAGATTTCGTTTAGTAGGTGAGCCATCGAGAACCTCACCCCCCAGCCCCCTCTCCTCCAGGCGAGGGGGAGATAGCTACTCCTAGGGAAAAGCACGACGTCATTACACGGACAGAATCAACGCTATAGGTTTATCGTCTGACTACGAAGAAAACCTCACCCCCCGACCCCCTCTCCTCCAGGCGAGGGGGAGATAGCTACTCCTAGGGAAAAGCACGACGTCATTACACGGCAAAAATCAACACTATAGGTTTATTGTCTGACTACGAAGAAAACCCCGGTAGGGGTGATATAATTGTAAACCCCGGTAGGGGTGATATAATTGTAAACCCCGGTAGGGGTGACATGATTGTAAACCCCCGCTAGAGGTGATAGGTGAAATTATTATATAGACTTTATTACGCGTAACTGTTTTTCTATACGTCGCCCATAAGCCTTCGATCCCTATACAAAAATGTAGCATATCGACATCCATAAAAAAATGTCTCCTTGCTACATCGTGCCAAAAATATTGTTCTTCGGTCAAATTCTCGAAGATGCTCTTATTTCAATGACCCACTCTTCAATTACCAAACATTCTTCAAATCCTTAGCTACATAGCGGTGATTTCGTTCAGTAAATGCTGTTTGGTTGGGATCCTTCCTCAATCCTAACATATTTTTCCCCCTGCCCAGGCGCGCCAACACAGCCACCGGAAAGAGGATTAAGAAAAAAATGACGGTTAATAAAATACGACTGTTGATATAACCCAGCAGCTCGGCTAATTTATACCATCCTTTGACGATCAAATCGCCTAAAAATGGCACAAAAACCCCAGCCAGTCCTACAAACAAACCGATATACAATAGCCACTCCTTCTTGAAAATAAAATAGAATACCAGCATTCCAGTTACAATAACCAGTAATGCCTTGGCTTTGTCTTCCCTTGTCATTATCACTTAAAATAAGGTGTAAATAAAAGGAGCAACTGCAGACCCACCCCCAATAACAATGAGAATGCCGATTAACAGTAGAACGATGATGACCGGTGCCAACCACCATTTTTTTCTTTCTTTCAGAAATGCAAACAGGTCATTAAAAAAATCCATATTTTCCTAGGTTTTATTTTCTACTAATGGTTATATCATTTTTCTGAATCATGTTAAAAAGTTTCTCGGCGACCACTTCATTTACTCTGGCACTGGCGTGCCCGTCATTTCGCCCCACCACCCGCCTTTTCTCCGGTATATTGGCAATTTCCTCTGTCAATGTAACGACATTAACCCCTCTTTTGGTCAAATAATCTTTGACTGGTTTCGTATAATTTTCACTTTTTACCAATTGAAATAGGAAAGGTATGAAGACGGTATAAATCTCAGCCCCGGTACTATCACCATAGGCTATAATCTTCTCTAAATCATTAAAATGATGCTTTAAAACCGTCGAATCTGAGTAGGCAGCACTGACAAATTGATCAAACGTACTGAACTGTACGTGGGGTAACTGCCAGTAAATAAAATTAGGCAGGTAAAAACGTTGTACTAGTTGATTTACAAAACCGCCAATATCTTCATAGGGTTGTCCACCCGTAATGGTAAGCCCTTGAGCCTGTGCAACCCGTTCTATGTCATTTGGAAAATATTGAATTATAATTTTGTCGGGCGCCACCGGGTAATTCAGTAATCGATTTGCTTCATCCCCAGTGTCGGAACCTGATACTCCCAAATTATAGACCTGATAGCTATCACCGAGCATCTCAGCCAAACGGTTTGAAAATCGATCACTTACTTTTTTCAAACCGTGTCCGGCGGTGAAAGAATCGCCAATGACCAATATTTGCTTTTTCATGGCCTCTGGTGCTGGTTCTTCGTCCCGGTATCCAAGTGAATTCACGGGCTTCCAATATTTTGCCCACCAGATCTGTGATGCTTTTGAAAGAACACCTTCGTGACTTTGCGGCACGAACATAAAGATCATCTCCAAAATAATTAGTATCCAAACTAATGGAAACAGAACCGTTAATAGGTTGGACAACCAACCTTTTGACCTTCCCTTTATCACGATATAGTAAAAGCATCGTAACAGCTCCAATGATATGAAGATTAGTAATACGGTTTTACATATCCTTAAGAACAGGCTATCCGCCAAGGGAGCCATGGCATACTGGAAGGTAATGCCCACCTGGTCAGGAAAATAGAGTAACAGAAAGAATACACCAAGAAGTATCAGTCGCAGTACTCCGCTGGCTATTTTAGAATACATTAAGCTATACGTTTACTTGTATCGATCCCGTGTAAAACTTAGAAACCCAATAAAAAACTAAGAAACTTGGTTTTAATCTAGCACAAACTCTTCTTTCCAATTATCTTTTTCGGTCCATTCCGGCTGCTCTCGCTTGTTGAACAAATAGTTACCTACTACGAGGTAATCCATTTCTGTTCGCATGAAACAGCGATAAGCATCTTCTGGTGTGTGTACGATCGGCTCTCCACGCACATTAAAGCTGGTATTTACAACGACACCATAGCCAGTCAATTTTTTAAAGGCTGAAATCAGCTGGTGGTACCTGGGGTTAGTCTCCTTGTGAACCGTCTGTATACGAGCGGAAAAGTCGATATGCGTTATGGATGGCAAGTCCGATCGAAGAAAATACAACTTTTCTCTTACATCAGCCAAATGGTAATCTTCGGGCAACGGATTTCGCCTATGTTCAGCTACGGGGTGCACTAATAACATGTAGGGCGAAATGCCGTTATAATCAAAATATTCACTAACGTCTTCGGCCAGCACGGAGGGTGCGAAAGGTCGGAACGATTCGCGGTATTTAATTTTTAGGTTTAATTTTTTCTGCATCTCAGGATTTCGCGGGTCACCTAAAATACTCCGCCCACCCAATGCTCTTGGACCAAACTCCATGCGTCCCTGGATCCATCCCACTACGTTACCGTCAGCTAGTATTTTAGCCACGTCATCGCACAATTGGTCAAAATCTTCGTAATAGGTATACGCCGCTTTGTACTTTCGGGCGGTAAGTTTCACCTCCAAATCGGTAAAGACAGGTCCGAGATAGGAGCCTTGCATCGCATCGGGGGTCCAATTGATGATGCGTTCCTTCCCGAAATAGATATGATAGGCCGCCAACGCAGCGCCCAGAGCACCCCCGGCATCGCCTGCAGCCGGTTGGATGAAGATATCGTTGAAGATCCCTGCTTTTTGAAGCTTTCCGTTCGATACGCAATTGAGGGCAACACCGCCGGCTAAACAGAGATTATCGGCACCGGTTAACCGTCGGGCTTCTTCAGCCATTCGCAACATGGCTTCCTCGGTCACCCGTTGTATGGCTAAACCCAGATTACAGTGCACCGCATCCAAAGGATCTTCAGGGTTTCTCTTTTTAAAACCGAATAGAGCTTCCCACTTTGCTTCGTTTACCATCTTTAAACCGGTAGCATAATCAAAATAATCTTGATTTAGCCAAACCGATCCATCGGGTTTTAAATCAATCAATTCATTTTGAATGATTTCTACAAAGTGTTCCACTTCCTTTGATAAGGGATTACCATAGGGAGCCAGTCCCATCAGCTTATATTCACCGGAATTGACCCTAAACCCTAAGAAATAGGTAAATGCGGAATACAATAAACCTAGCGAATGCGGGAAACGAAGCTCTTTTAAAATGGTAATATCTTTACCTTCTCCCAGACAAATGGAGGCTGTTGCCCACTCGCCAACTCCATCTACGGTTAAAATAGCTGCTTTTTCAAAGGGAGAAGGGTAATAGGCACTGGCCGCGTGCGACAAATGATGCTCGGGGAACAACATTTGAACCGGCTTTTGGGGGTCATAACCCAATTTAACCAGTTCTTCACGGATGATCCTCTTAAGAAACATCTTTTCTTTTATCCACACCGGCATGGCTGTTATAAAAGATTTCAAACCCTTAGGTGCAAACGCATAATAAGTTTCCAGCAATCGCTCGAATTTGAGCAGCGGTTTATCATAAAATACGATTGCGTCCAAGTCGTTCAAACTGACACCCGCATACTCTAAACAAAAAGCTATCGCATGAGAGGGAAACCCAGGATCATGTTTTTTACGGGTAAACCTTTCCTCTTGTGCTGCTGCTATGATTACGCCGTCTTCTATGATTGCCGCGGCGGAATCATGATAAAACGCGGAAATTCCCAGGATTATCATTAAAACACTATTTTAGCTTCGTAAAACGCGTACAAAACTAACATTTCTCTTCTCTTTTTTTGGCGATTTTTTTAACACAACTATTTAACGGTTAAGTCTACTGTGTAATTTGCCTTTCACAAAAAACCCCTCAAAGCTAAACTTTTTGATTGGATCTCAACACCTTAAAGATTAACCAACAACAATTTTTTTATAAATAGGACTTTCTTCGCCGGAAATTTGCTCGCGAATGAAACGAGAATAACCTGTGCCCTAAACTGAACAGAATTTAGTACGAGGTAAAAAGTAAATGGTACTATTTAATCATATAGGATTTTATCAATACGATTAGCCAGATTCCAATCTTTTTCAGTGACGATATTCCCGGCACTATGGGTGGATAATTTGATGACTACTTCATTATATACGTTCGACCATTCGGGGTGATGATCGAGTTCCTCGGCCAAATCGGCCACTTTTTTCATAAAGGCAAAAGCCTCTTTGAAGTCTGCAAACTTAAAAGTTCGAATGAGTTGATTATTCTCTTCCTTCCACATGTTTCTGAGGTTTTGGTAGCTTATAATAACGTCGAACGGGATGCATTGTTATTGTACCGTTGTATTTAACTAAAATATATTCACTGATAATGGAGTCTTTTTTTTTTTGAAATTCTTAATAATCATAAAGTTTTTACGTATTCTACTCTTGTATATTAGAAGTTTTTCTAACTTTGCACTCCAAAATCAGATTGATAGTAGTTTAATATGGGTGCCAAAAAATCTACCGAAAGCCAATACGAGTTTTTGGAAAGCTCTGACGCATTGGCCAATCAATTGGACAAAGCACAAAGTTTTGTTCAGAGCAATAATAAGCTATTCCTG
Organism: Spirosomataceae bacterium; assembly: GCA_041676905.1. Classification (GTDB taxonomy): domain Bacteria; phylum Bacteroidota; class Bacteroidia; order Cytophagales; family Spirosomataceae; genus Ravibacter. Next base: position 15,058 of record JBAYRB010000001.1, on the reverse strand, counting down.
GTAATAGGTGGTGTGCTTTTGGTGGGTATTCTGGCCTTTGTAGGTTTTCACTACTATCAGGATAGCCGCGAATCGGAAGCACAAAAAGCCTTATACAAAGCGATTTATGACTTTGAGGCTGACTCCTTAAACCTTGCTTTGAATGGCAAAGGGGGGAATGAAGGGTTACTTGCCATTGCCGACAATTATGGAAGCACCAATGCAGGGAAACTAGCTAATTTTTACGCAGGAGTAGCCTTACTAAAAGAAGGAAAATACGATGATGCCATTGCTCGTTTAAAAGCGTACAGCTCGTCTGACTTGTTACTACAAGCTCGTGCCTATGCTTTGATTGGGGATGCATTTATGGAAAAAGGTGACTATAAAGAAGCCATTAGTTACTATAAACGTGCTGCAGATTATAAACCAAACCAATTTTTTACGCCAGGATACCTGTTAAAACTTGGTTTGGCCTATGAGAAAAACAATCAGATCCAGGAGGCTGCACCCGTTTATAAACGGATCATCGACGAATTCCCTATGTCGAGCGAAGTGATGAACGCGAAGAAATATTTAGGAGTCGTCGAAGGCCAGGTCGGAAAATAGGGAAACCAAAGCCATTCCAAAGGGATAAAGCCGGCCAGGTTTTATCCTTTTTTTGTTTTAAATCAAAATTCAATCAGGTCGTAAATAACCTCATATGTCAAGTTCAGACAAAAATTTAAGTAGCTTCAGTACCGATGGGCTCATTGACGTTTCCGAACTGAAGTTTGCCATCGTCGTAGCGGAATGGAACACCCAGGTTACGGAAGCACTCTTCGAAGGTGCCCGAAATACCTTGCTTTCACAAGGGGTTAAAGAGGAAAATATCATCCGAGGGAATGTCCCAGGAAGTTATGAATTAACTCTCGCCTCTCAATGGTATGCGCAACGTAGCGACATCGCTGCGGTTATAGCAGTAGGAGCTGTCATCAAAGGGGAAACTTCACATAACGAATACATTAACCACTCGGTAGCTCAAGGTCTGGTTAACGTTTCGTTGAAATACGATAAGCCTGTCGTTTTCGGTGTTTTAACCCCCAATAACATGGAACAGGCACTGGAAAGAGCCGGTGGTAAGCATGGGAACAAAGGAGACGAAGCCGCCATCACTGCTCTTAAAATGGTTTCATTGAAGAAAAAAATAAGCCAATCATAATGTCTTGCCGCCACGTGTCTTTTCACCCAACGGCCAATTAACCCCAATTGTTTATTTGATACCTTAATTAAGCTCCAAAAAAATTATATGCAAGTCTGGAAATTTGGTGGCACTTCAGTTGGTAAGCCCGATCGTATGCAATCCATTCACCGTTTGGTTGCTCAACACGAGGATCGGAAGATAATCGTATTGTCAGCGCTGTCGGGTACTACCAATGCTTTACTAAGTATCGGTGAAGCAGCCACGAATAATGAAAATGAAGCCGTCAATGCACAAATTGATTCCCTGGAAACACATTACCACAAATTTGTCGATGCGTTATACCAAACGGAGAGAGGGAAAGAAGCGGGACGTCAAATTATCGACGCTGAATTTTCACATATTCGTTCACTGACAGGAATTCGCCCCTTTACCACCCGGCATGACAAGGAATTGGTCGCTGAGGGTGAACTTTTAAGTACGCAACTTTTTGCTTCTTACCTGGAAGAACAAAATGAGAACTCGGTTCTTATTCCAGCCTTGGAATTTATGCAAGTGGATGCCGATGGGGAACCTGAAAGAGAAGTTATTAAAGAAAAATTAACGGCTATCCTGGATCAACACACCGATAAAAAGATTATTATCACCCAAGGTTTCATTTGTCGAAATCCGAGAAACGAAGTCGACAACCTCAAGCGGGGTGGTTCTGACTATACAGCTTCGTTGATTGGGGCAGCTATCGGAGCCAGCGAAATTCAAATCTGGACCGACATCGACGGCATGCATAACAACGATCCCCGTATCGTTAAAAAAACCTTCCCGGTTAGAGAGCTTAGTTTTGAAGAAGCTGCCGAACTGGCGTATTTCGGAGCGAAAATATTGCACCCGAGTACCATTACTCCAGCAAAAATTGCCAATGTCCCGGTTCGTCTAAAAAATACCATGCAACCCGATGCACCGGGTACCTTGATCTCGAACCATACCACCTCGGGGCAAGATGTCAAAGCCATAGCAGCCAAAGATAATATCACGGCCATCTATATTCATTCGACCCGTATGCTGAATGCATATGGCTTCCTGCGGAGAGTATTTAGTATTTTTGAGAAATACAAAACTCCAGTTGATATGATCACTACGTCGGAAGTCTCGGTTTCGGTAACCATCGACAATCCCACGTATTTGGAAGAAATATCCGCTGAGCTTCGAGAGTTTTCGGAACTAGAAGAGAACGATAAGGACCAGTCAATCATTTGTATTGTCGGTGATTTCAGTGCCGACCGAGCCGGAATCGCCTTGAAAGTCTTCCAAGCCTTAAAGGATATACCGATCCGCATGATTTCTTACGGAGCATCTGAGCATAACCTGTCAATTTTATTGCATACTTCCTATAAGGAGCAGGCGTTGAATGCGCTAAATGATACCCTTTTTTTCCAAAATAACGCCTGATACCAGTATCTAACCAACGTAAACCGGACCATGTTACAAATCGGAAAGCTGCGTGAAAACCCCGACTGGGCGATAGAAGGATTGAAGAAAAGATATTTCCCTGATCCCGAAAAACTCGTAGAACGCGTTTTGAGCCTAGACAATAAGCGACGTGAACTACAAACTGAGTCGGATGAGACCCTCGCCATTGCGAATGCAAAAGCACGGGAAATAGGTGCTCTGATGAAGTCCGGGGACCAAGAAGCAGCTGCACGTGCGCGTCAGGAAACGACCGGGTTAAAAGCCAAAACCAAAGAATTGGAAAACCAGTTGAAAGAGGTTGAGAATGAACTATTTCAAGAATTGGTTAAAATCCCCAATATTCCCCATCCTCAAGTTATTGCGGGGAAATCGGCTGAGGAAAACGAGCTCGTTACCGAATGGGGTACGGCACCTACCCTACCCGAAGGAGCAGTTCCGCATTGGGATTTAATAAAGAAATTAGACATTGTCGATTTCGAACTTGGCAATAAAATCACCGGTGCAGGCTTCCCTGTTTACAAAAATAAAGGTGCAAGGCTCCAACGTGCCATGATCAGTTTCTTCCTGGATGAAGCAGTTAAAGCAGGGTATACGGAGATTCAACCCCCTTTACTAGTTAACGAAGACTCTGCTTTTGGAACAGGCCAACTTCCCGATAAAGAGGGTCAAATGTACGAGGCAGCACGGGATCAACTATACCTGATCCCAACGGCCGAAGTACCGATCACCAACTTATATCGGGATCAGATCATTTCGGAAGATCAATTGCCTATTAAACACGCCGGTTATACCCCCTGCTTTCGACGAGAAGCGGGTAGCTGGGGAGCTCATGTTCGTGGGCTCAACCGTCTGCACCAATTCGACAAAGTAGAGATTGTCCGAATTGAAAAACCGGAGAATTCCTACCAGGCATTGGAGGAAATGATCAACCATGTAGCACAATTACTGCAAAAACTACAGCTTCGCTACCGAATCCTACGACTGTGTGGAGGTGATTTGGGTTTTGCTCCGACGATTACCTATGATTTCGAGGTTTGGTCATCAGCACAGGAACGCTGGTTGGAATGTAGTTCAGTTTCCAATTTCGAGACGTTTCAGTCGAACCGAATGAAACTACGCTATAGAACCGAGGGTAAAACCCAGTTGTTACATACGCTTAACGGGTCGGCGTTGGCACTCCCAAGAATCTTAGCAGCCTTGTTGGAGAACAACCAAAATGCCGATGGATCGGTCAATATCCCCGAAGCACTAGTAGCTTACACCGGTTTTGACCGCATCGGATAAAAAAAATCCGTTATTGCTGTAACAATTTAGTGACAGAATAACGGATTTTTTGTTTCTATTTGATCCAGCTAAATTGATAATTTAATTCCGGAACCTTGGTTCGTTCGGCCACCCGACGTAGACGAGGGGGAAGGCCCATGAGATAATCACGTGCTCTTTCTGCTTGCTCCGATAAACCGCTTATTTTTTCGATTTTCCAATCGGCAAGCAAACTCTCCAAAATGTCGATATAGTCAATAGTGGTATAAACCCCTAATCGTTGGGCTGCATCCGAAAAATGGGAAAATGTTTCACCTATTTTCATCCCCGTTTCTCTTAAAAAATGAGCCGGCATTACGATCTTTTTCCGCATCATATCTTCTAAAGCCAGCATCATTTCACTTGGATCTACTTCGAAGATTTTCGTGACAAAGGTCTTATAAGCCTTCGCATGACGCATCTCGTCCGATGCGATCACCCCACAAATTTTAGACAAATGCGGGTTGCCATGCCTTTTAGCAATTGTGGCCGTGCGCCGGTGGGATACATTAGTTGCCAATTCCTGGAAGGAAGTATAGATGAAGTTCCGATAAGGATCCTGCCCTGTACCGATATCGAACCCATCTTGAAGAAGGTACTGCGTAGATACTTCCATGGCTCTCATATTTACCCTGCCCGACAGGAACAAGTATTTGTTAAGTAAGTCGCCATGGCGGTTCTCCTCAGCAGTCCATGCACGAACCCATTTCGCCCATGCATTTGGTTCTTCTCCCTGTTGATTTATCCCTATCACATCCATTAACCAAGCTTCATAGGTGGGAAGAGCTTCCTCCGTAATAGTGTCACCAATGAGCACAGCGATGTAATCGTAGGGAAGCTCATTACAGCTTTCCTGCAATAACTTAACCTCCTTCACATAGTCTTCCTGAGAGAAATCGGGTAGGAAATCAGAGGGTTGCCAATGCTCTTCTACCGGTCTTAGGTAATCGGAAATGACATCCTCAATACTCTGACCCAGAAAATTCATAACCTCTAATCGGCTTGGTGATAGGCTCATATTTTTTTACTTACAATTTGATACGAAGTGACATTACTGGAAATCTACTGCAAATTTAACTCCTTATAAATTTGATACTATGACCTTTGTCAGGGAATATCGTTTCTGTAAAGTTCGTCAATATGTTATTAACATACGCGAAATACTCCCTTTTTCATATCAAAAATGCTTATTTGCAATTTAGTTTATAAATATCTCACATGAAGCGTATCGTAGATTATTTCCTGAGTATCCTATACATGATTCATTTTGGGGCAACTTTAGCCTTTTTTCACCTCTACCAAGTGGTTGCCTTTCATTTATTCGGTCGAAAAGGACAAAAAATAGCTGCCGAACATTTAAACTTCTCCCTAACGTATGGATTGCTCTTGACCGGAGCCTCCATCAAGTTTCGCCAGGAAGCCCCCATACCAACGGGTCGACCCATCATTTTCGTTGCCAATCACCAAAGTACCTATGATATCCCGGGGTTGGGTTGGTTCTTGAGAAAATACACTCCCATCTTCGTTTCGAAAATTGAATTAGCCCATGGCATTCCGAGTGTGTCCTACAATTTAAGGAAAAGCCAAGCCGCCTTGATTAATCGCCAAGACCGGAAACAGGCCGTATCCGAAATTTTACGTCTGGGCAAACATATCCAAGACAATAATTATTCGGCCGTCATTTTTCCGGAAGGAACCCGCACACAGTCCGGGATCATGAAGCCTTTCGCAGTGGGGGGTATCGCTACCCTACTCAAAAGAGCCCCCTCAGCGTTGGTCGTCCCCGTGGTTATTCAAGGAACAGGAGCCCTCAATCCTACGAGAGGAATTTTTCCCTTGGTCTCTTTTTCCAAACTTTCCTGGACCACCCTCAAAGGAATTGAACCCGAAGGACACACGGCTGAAGAACTTACAGAGCTTGTTCGCAACCAAATCCAAAAAGTACTGGATCGTGCTTAACGGGCTCAGAACCGGGATCTTAGTTAAAGACAAATCGGATGCTTTAAATTTGTTTAAATTGATTAACAATCATTAACAAGTACAATATTAAACTAAGCCGTATTCTTGCGTTCTAATAGTACAAAAGCAATGAACTATTAGCCATGAAAAAAATATTTGCCGCCTTCATTATCCTTTTCCTTGCTACGGAGGCGGTAAATGCCCAAAGAGGATTGCGCGCTAACCGCAACCCTTATTATGCGGAAGGGGTTGACCAATCAGTGATCAAAGAACTGCAGCGTGAAATTCTTGAAGGGGTAAATCATGGACGACAAAGTAGGCAATTAACCGGGAAAGAAGCCAAACGGATTTTAAATCAATATCGTAGGATTACGTCCCGTGAAATAAAATTATATAAGAAACGAAGAATTAATGAACGTAAACTTACCCAGATAAGAACCGACTTGGACAATTTGATACAAGAATTGTACGCTAGCATTAGGTTTGAAAAAAATATGAAAGGAGGGTGGGTAAGAGCAAGACGTTAATAAGATATAGTTAGTTGAAGGTTTAGGTGTTACAAAAAGCGGTCTGCAGGTTGCGGCCCGCTTTTTTTTGTCCTTACAATTCGAATTATAACGATTTATTCCAGCCCAAAAATTGGGGAGTGTGTTGTGCTTTTCTAGGATCGTGCTTTGCAGGATCAATGTTTATACGTGGGGAATGGATTGGAATAATACAAGGTAGGCGGCGCCCTTTAAACCCACTAATGCCGGAACCAAGTGTCATTCTACGATCCGGAAAAGAACTTCATAATCTCACAATTAATATTGTCCCTTAGGACGTTTTTACTTGGGGAGTGCAAATATTCTTTGATCCGAAATACCTCAGGCATAGTTTCTTTCACAGCATGGCCAGCGTATTTGTGGCCCCCCTGAGGCTCAATGTTCGGATAATGGATAAACGAACTTTAGATGATTGTTGATAAAATTTTGCCGGTAGTAAAAACGATGCGCATCGACCCGCCGTAGTTGGCTCGACAACTCCACCTGTAGCGCATTTTTTGAACGTGCAAATTCAATTAATGCATTCAATAAATGGGCTCCAATGCCCTGCGATCGATACTCGGGGACAACGTATAATTCCTGGACTTCAGCAATGGGAGCGGCATGATGAACCAACCATTGAACATGACAAGAGCCCATTCCCACAGGCATTCCGTCCAATTCTGCGATTAAGTAGATGTTGCCTTCATGCGGAAGATTTGTTGTCAAAGCATAGTAAAAACCCTCCCAATTGAGTTGTTCGTCCTCTAAATCACAAATGAAACGATACAGCAGCTCGGCATCGCTGAGTTCCGCCGCTCGGATATGGACCTTTTTTTCCAAGGAGAAATTTTAAAATTATTTAAGGGGTAAGTGAATCTCAGTCAACATACAACGGGCTGAACCCCCGCCGACGGTCTCAATTACGGGTAAATCTACATATAGCAGGCGCGAAGTAAACTCCTCGAGTAAAATTCTTTGTTGTGTAGTCAGGGATTCGTAAGCACCTGTCGACATGACCATGATTTTCTCGTCGCTATGGTTCTTTACCATTAACATATTTCCGACAAATGCCCCTAACTGTTCAGGATAAATTTCTATGATTTCCTTGCCGGTTTCTTCCAATACCCTCTTTAATGTGTAACGTTCATCTTCGTTCTTAACCGCTTTCAGACAAACGACGGCAAACCCATCCCCGATACACATCATTACATTGGTATGATAAATAGGAACATCCTTCAGGTCGTACGCCGTAAACGGGATAATTTCATAACCCATGGCTTCCGAAAATGCCTGCAACGGCTTCAAATGCGTACGGGGGGATAGGGCTGCATAAGCAATTTTATAACGTCTGTCCAATACCATGCTTCCCGTTCCTTCTAAGAACAACCCGTCTTTTTCAAAATAACTTAAATCAATAATTTCCTCTACGTGAAAGCGTGATTTGAGGGATTCGATAATATCCAACCTACGTTCTCTTCGGCGGTTTTCAGCCATCATGGGGTAAAGTACTACTTTCCCGCTTTGGTGAAAGGATACCCAATTATTTGGAAATATGGCGTCAGGACTTTCGATTTCTGTTGAATCGTCGAATACAGTCAAGTCCACACCGGCTGAATGCAGGTGGTTGACCATATGGTCGAATTCGTTCAAACACTCGATATAGGTATCGGTAGAGGGTACCCCTGCTTTCTGGAAGACATTACTCTGACTGGTTTCGGTGTTAAAACCGAAATTAACAGGCCTTATCATCATTTGCCTCGATGTTGCCTGAGGTTGTACGGTTGTTGAAATTCGGGCTTCCCGCATCGTGATAAATCATTTTTGGGGTGAAAAGTTAGAAAAAAATGCGGAACCATGTAATTTTTTTCTGACAAGATCCAAAGATGCCTGATTCAGGAGCCCTATTCTACGGCAATTACCTAGTCACATCCCGACTCAGGATCACATACAGGACCGTCAGCCACCGTTGTGAAAGCCGGAACTGGGTTATCCTTGCGCCACTCAGCGAAAGCCTTTTCCAATGTCTGTAAAAAGACCTCCTGTGGCTGGGCACCCGAGACGGCATATTTGCGATTGAACACGAAGAAGGGCACTCCGCGTATGCCCAGTTTCGCAGCTTCTGTAATTTCGGCTTTCACTTCCTCCTTAAACTGATCCTTTTCGAACATTTCTTGAATTTGGTCTTCTTTCAAGCCTACCGACTTGCCAAGGGTGGTAAGTACAGCTTTATCCGAAATATCTTCGCCGTTTACAAAATGAGCTTCGAACAATTTTTCTTCAATTTCATTTCCAAAGCCTTGTCGCTTAGCAAGATGAGCTAACCGATGTGCATCAAATGTATTGGCTATAATCGCTTTCTCAAAGTCGAGAGTAATCCCCTCTGCAGCCGCCTGAGCCGATAAACCCTCCGTCATTTGCCGGGCTCGATCGATGGACATACCTTTCCTTTCCGACAAATAGGTATAGGTATTCGTACTTAAACCTTCTTTCGGGAGGGTCGGATCGAGTTGGAAGCTTTTCCACTCTGTAATTACATAATCCCTTTCCGCAAATTGGGCTAAGGCTTGTTCATAGCGATGCTTGCCCAAATAACAGAACGGACACATCACATCAGACCAAATTTCTACTTTCATCTATGATTATACTAAATATTGTGAACTGATTAATATGCACTGGCTTGATCCAGCAATTCCACTTGCTCCTTTGTCAACTTCAACGTAGCTCCCGCCAATAACTCGTCCAATTGCTCGCGACGTGTTGCACTGGCGATTGGAGCGGTAATGTAGGGTTTGTTCAATTGCCATGCAATTGCAATAGCTACGAAAGATACGCCGGTTTCGTTAGCTACTTTTTCCATGGCTTTCAAGATAGCTAGGCCTCTTTCGGTGAGGTATTTTTTTATTCCTCCGCCTCGAACACTTTTATTGAGATCCGCTTCACTGCGGTATTTCCCACTTAAAAATCCACTAGCCAAGGCATAGTAGCTTAATACCGACAGCTTTTCAGCATTTACCAGATCGAGGTATTGACTTTCGAACTTTTCACGATCATAAAGGTTGTAAAGAGGTTGTAAGGTAATATATCCTTTCAACCCGTTTGCCCGGGCAAAATCATTGGAAGCTTTAATCCGGTCAGCCACCAAATTGGAAGCACCTATATACCGGACTTTCCCCTCTTGGATCAACTCATTAAAAGCGGCAATCGTTTCTTCGACCGATGTTTCCGGATCATCATAATGCGATTGATATAGGTCGATATAGTCGGTTTGAAGGCGTTGGAGTGAACTTTCCACAGCTTGCTTGATATAGGAAGGTTTTAATCCCTTTTTTCTTTCTCCCATTTCACCTCCTAATTTGGTTGCAATCACCAATTGATCCCGATTCCCTCGTTGTTTGAGCCATTTTCCAAGGATCGTTTCCGATTCACCACCCTTATTCCCCGGAGCCCATTTGGAGTATGTATCGGCTGTATCAATAAAATTGAAACCCTGGTCCACAAAATGGTCGAGTATGTCAAACGATTGTTTTTCGTCGAGTGTCCATCCAAATACGTTCCCACCAAAGGCGATTGGCGAAACGTTTAGATCCGAACCGGATAACTTTCTTAATTCCATAAAAATCTTACTATTAAACGGGCTATTAAATCGTATTTTCTACAAAGGATAGATACTTCTTCAACATCCACACTCTCGGGAATGTTCAATTTAACCGATAACAAATAATTACGCTGACACCAGGATGGGTAAGGAATCAAGCCCTAAAAAAGTCGACCGTCTGCTTTTCGGACCAATATGAATTGCCTTGTTTTTCCAAAAAACCGCAGTGCCCCCCTGATAGAGTGAGAAGCATTTCAACCTGAGGAGCCGTTTCTAATTCCTTAAAGGGAAGACTACTAACCGGGATCATGGGGTCATTTTCTGCGTGAATGATCCGGGTAGGAATATTTATCGATAACAGGAAGTTTTTAGCACTGCATTTGGAATAGTAGTCAGAGGCATTTTTGAAACCGTGTAGGGGAGCGGTAATGAGATCATCGAAGGTATATACCGACCTGATTGCCTTTAATAGAGCTGTATTAATAAGATTGGGGTGTAATAGACTTTTTTCCCTAATTTTAACCTGCAGGCTACGCAAAAAACGACGCTGGTAGACTCGATTGGAAAACCGGTTTAAATTTAGGCTACAAGCCTCTAAATCGAGGGGAACGCTGTAACAGACCGCTTTTTTAATCTCCTTGGGGCGGCGTCTTTCCTCACCTAAATATTTCAATGTTAAATTCCCTCCCAAACTAAAACCCACTAGGAATATTTGCTGGTATTCCTTTTTCAGGGCGTGATCAATCACTTCCTGTAGGTCGTCGGTCGCACCACTATGGTAAAATTGGGGCGATTGGTTCATGACTCCGCCACAACTTCGATAGTTCCAGGCCAGACAATCTATCCCCATGGTTACCAAAGATTTTACCATCCCCTTGATATAGGGTCGTTGGCTATCTCCTTCAAATCCATGCGATAGGATGGCAAGCGAGGAAGATTTCTTCCCGGGGAGGGATATGCACCAATCGAGTAGAAGAAAATCACCGTCGGTCGTGACCAGTCTCTCCCTTTGGTAGGTAACCCCCTCCACTTTTCGAAAAAGTGCCGGATAGACGGTTTGCAAATGCCCGTTTGGCAGCCAAAAAGGAGGGGTCAGCTTATTTATTCGAATCAGTGCCATCTAAAATAGAAACGAGCTCTACAGATCCTCGCTTCGATCTAGCAATAAAATTGCCGATTGGGGTACTATGACATATTTTTCAGAGTCATATTCCAAATCGATCGCATTTCGCTGGAGATATATGGCAAGATCTCCTTCCTGTGCCTGCAACGGCATATATTTTACTTTCTCGTCGGCATCCTTCCAAGGTTCATCCTCCATAGGTGAGGGGATCGGATACCCTGGACCGACTTTTATTACATATCCTGTCTGTACCTGTTCCTTTTCCGTAACTGTAGGGGGAAGATAAAGCCCACTATTCGTACGCTCATTAGGACTTTTGGGTTTAATCAAAACCCTGTCTCCTACAACAATAAGGCGCCTTAACCGATTATCTGCGGTTATTTCCAACATAGCAAAATCGCAAAAAACTTAAATAAAACAGACTACAAAATTAGCTTAAAATGCGGTCAAAAGAAAAACTTCCCAAACCGAAATACCTTCGACCGTCCACCGCTTCTCGACCTTTGTTAGTCTTGAACCGGGGATATATTTAAAACATCTTCGATAAAGCTTTGAGTTTCACGAATGACCCCTTCGATGTCGTTAGAAGTCATGTAACTTGTAATCACGTGATGACCACTTTCGGGAAAAGCAACCTCCCTTTTTAACTCCTCGGGGGTGCCTAATTGAGGAAACATCTCTCTCATGGCTTTTACAGAGACCGTTTTGTCTTGTTCCTCCTCATTTTTATAATAATATCCTAAAAAGACGGGCATTTTTATGCGACTATATACTTCGGGGTGCGCGACAGCATCCATGGTTTGCTGTAAGGTTATTAAACCCCGTGAACTATAACTACTCATCCAATACTGTTGCCGTTCCGGACTATATTCATTGATCATACGGTCGCCCACCACTGCCCTCACGGCTTGTTCACCCCAAGGTCCTGTTGCTATTTTGAGCGCACTATCATAAATATCCAGACAAGGAGCATACAAAATCAACCCTTTTAAATCGGGGTGGTGAGCGGCTAAATAAACGCTTAACAAACCCCCAGCTGACGTACCGATCAGGATAACCTCTTCCCCCAATACTTTTCCAACGGCTAGTGCATGCTTAGCCCCAGCCAAAAAACTTTCTGGCGTGAGTCGTTCATAAGCATCCGGATTGTCAATTCCAGCATCCTCCAATCTTGCTAAATAGAGATTAGCGCCATAACGCCTGGCTAAGTGCGTATGCACCGGCTCCCCTTCAGCCCAACTTGCCCCGAAACCATGTATGTATACGAAACTATAAGGGGTTTTCTCTTTTTTTGTGGAATCAGCCCATACTATCCGGGCGTGATTGTCGGCCTTAAGATTAGGAACAGCCTGTTCACTGGAAATAATTTCCTGTTCCAGTGCAAGAAGGTCGGTATTGACCTGAGGTAAAGTCGGATCTAACATAGCATCGGAAGCCTTAGGACCCACAAAATAAACCGCTCCCAGTACAGCGACCCCTATGATCAGAATCCTAAAAACTTTTCTCATAAATTTCTAAGGGTGATATTGAAGAAGCAAGCTACTAAAGGTTGTATTTTTTTCAAATATAAAACCGTATTCTGTCCGCAGCTAGTAAAGGTGAATGGTATTGAGCTTTTCGAGCTTTTCGTTGAATCTACCGTGTAATTACCCCTCCACGTCAACTATTTTCACATTTTTTTCGTTATATACAGAAATCGGGCGTAATTACTTACCTCGTCCGGCTGGCTATTAACCATACCCACAACTAACAAATTAGCACAATTGTTTATTTATTAAATCAGGCAGACTTGTAAAAGTACTGTCACATCTTACGTTATCGTGAAAAAAAAAGGAAGGCTCGTTATCGCAGCGTACCGTTTACCATTCAAAATTATATACAAACATGACCGACCCGAATTATTCCAAAATTCGGGAGGACTCGTATCTGCGGTTTTATCATTGACGGAAAACAATGACTCCATGTTCAGGGATAAAATTCAATGGGTCGGTTATTCAGAGAATGAACCAGAGGAGTTTAAGAAGCTACCCCCGGAAACGGACAATATTAAGGCACACCCGGTTTGGATTCCACCTGCCCTGAATCATTTATATTATGAAGGATTCTGTAACGACTTAATTTGGCCTCTCTTTCACTATTTCCCGTCGGAAGCCAATTTTGAAGAGGAATACTTCGCTGCGTATCAGGAAGCTAACGAACTGTTTGCAGACAAACTTTCCGAAATAATCGAACCTGATGATACGGTATGGATTCAAGACTACCAACTCATGGGTTTACCCAAGCTCCTACGTGACCGTTACCCCGAACTATCCATTGGTTTCTTCTTTCATATTCCCTTCCCTGTATTTGAAATTTTTAGACTACTACCGGTAGCATGGCGAAAATACATTATCGATGGAATGCTGGGTGCAGACCTTGTGGGCTTCCATACTAATGATTATGTGCAGTATTTTCTGGGCTGTGTACAGCGGCTTTACCCACATTACGACCATCCGCTGCAATCGCTCAACCTCGGGAATAGACTAGTGAAAATTGACTCATTTCCCATCAGCATTGATTTCCAAAAATTTGACAATGCCTACCATGAGCCTAATGTCAAACGCCTTCGGTCTGAAATAAAGCAGCACATTCCCCACAAGATTATTTTTTCCGTCGATCGTCTCGATTACTCCAAAGGGCTGCTACATCGCTTACAAGGCTATGAGACCTTCCTGGAAAACCACAAAGATTGGCGAGGGAAGGTTACGTTCGTCATGGTTGTTGTCCCATCCAGGGACACGATCGGTCAATATCAACAAATGAAAACGGATATTGACCAATTAGTAGGTCGGATAAACGCACTGTACGGAGAAATCACCTGGCAACCAGTGATTTATCAATATCGATCCCTCCCCTTTGACGATCTGGCTGCTATGTATTCCGTTAGTGACGTGGCATTGATTACGCCGGTTCGAGATGGAATGAATTTAGTTTGTAAAGAATATGTAGCCAGTCGGAATGACAACCAGGGTGTGCTCATCTTGAGTGAAATGGCGGGCGCAGCTGCTGAGCTCACCGAAGCCATCTTAATCAACCCCACCGATCGCAAGGAAACGGCTGCCGCCATAAAAGCAGCCCTCGAAATGTCCGTGCAGGAACAGCGTAATCGGATGAACGAAATGAGACGCCGCTTACGAATTTACAATATCAATGCGTGGACCAGTGACTTCTTTATTCAATTGGATGCGTTAGAACAAGAACAAGAACGTTTAAGCCATCCTTATCTTCGAAAAAAAGTAATGAATTACATCCAAGAAAGCTATTTAGCCGCAAGCAATCCTATTTTATTTCTCGACTTTGATGGGACCCTCGTTCCCCTAGAAAAAAACCCACAGAACGTGAGACTCCCCGATGAAGTGAAGCGAACCATCTTAGCAATTACCGATAGAAGTACAGTGGTTATTGTAAGTGGTAGAGACCGTCAATTCTTAGAAAGGGAAGTGGGAGATCTACCTGTGCATATTGTAGCTGAACATGGGGCTTTAATCAAAAACAGGGATCATGGGCAATGGGAGCACTCCTATCCAAATCAGGATGAATGGAAGGAAATCATACGCCCTATTATGGATCTCTTTGTAGCTCGTTGTCCTGGGGCTTTCGTAGAAGAAAAAGAAACTTCCCTGGCCTGGCATTTCAGAGTGGCCGCCGATCGGCATTATGCATTGCGAAGAGCGAATGAATTGGCCTGGCAGTTACGAACCATGTTACAACCCGAGCTGAATCTCCAGATAATTCAAGGGAATAAGGTAATTGAAGTTAAAAAAACGCACTATAACAAAGGAACTGCCGTTTTAAGTTTTCTGGAAAATGGAAATTACGACTTTGTACTAGCCATGGGGGATGACACAACCGATGAGGATATGTTTAAATTATTGCCGGATGAAGCATAT